>JAUYEE010000134.1 GCA_030691545.1 bacterium
ACATCGAGTTCTACCAACTCCTCGGTGTTCCCCAACAAATCATCCGACCGAAGAAAACCGCCATCACAAATGCGAAAATGTAGTGACTGAAAAACGGAGCTTCTCCTCTATGACTCACTACAAAGTGCGGAAGTTGGGCTAGGGAGAACGCAGAGGGCGGGGGTCGGATTTCCTCTCCCGCCAATCCCGCCCGGGGTGGGGCTCGTTTCTCCCACTGGGCTGAGTCCCCCGCGTCGCCGACGCATCTTCCCTGTGTGATCCCTCACTTTTGGCCTGACAATGCAATAAGGGGCCCCACGCTCCGGACCGCCCCGGAAAAACCTCTTGTCGGTCATCCGCGTGCATCCCGGTTCATCTGCGGTTCCAACCTTCTCAGCGGCCAGCGCTCACCGCGTGCTCGCCCGCCGGCGATAACGGGGGGCACGCCCGGCGCATTCGGTTTGCGCTTTACAGGATAGCATTCATCTCTTAGACTACCGGAGCACTGGCGAGCAAGTTTGACATGCTCGCGGGGGTCCCTTCTGCACGGTCCAAGTCGAAACGATGAATCGGCTGTTCAGTCAGCCGCGAGGAAAGGAATTTGGGAAAGATGAAACAGGGAGTCAGCAAGGTCGAGCTGAAAGGCGTCCAGAAGTTCAAGAGTGGAAAGGTCCGGGACATCTACGATCTGGATGACCGGCTGTTGATTGTCGCGAGCGACCGGATTTCGGCTTTCGATTACGTGTTGCCGAATCCGATTCCGGACAAGGGCAAGATTCTCACGGGGCTTTCGGTCTTCTGGTTCGATTTCATGGCGGATGTCGTCCCAAATCACGTGATCTCGTGCTCCGTGGAAGACTTGCCGCCGGAGCTTGAGGACCAGAGCGAGCTCCTCGATGGGCGGTTCATGCTGGTGATGAAAGCGGAAGTCATCGAGGTCGAATGCGTGGCACGCGGATACCTCTCCGGTTCCGGCTGGAAGGAGTACAAGGAGAAAGGGTCCATCTCCGGTGTGAAGCTGCCGAAGAAATTAGCTGAGTCGGCGGAGTTGCCGCAGCCAATTTTCACTCCGGCCACGAAAGCCAAGAAGGGCCACGACGAGAACATCAGCATGAGTGTCGTCGAGGAGATGGTCGGCGAGGAACTCGCGGAACAACTCGCGGAGACCTCCTTAGCCATTTACGAGAAGGCGTTGGAGTACGGAAAGCAGAGGGGGGTCATCATCGCCGACACAAAACTTGAGTTCGGGCTGGTTGATGGGGAACTGATTCTGATTGATGAGCTTCTCACGCCAGATTCCTCCCGGTTCTGGCCCATGGAAACCTACAAGCGGGGCGGCCCGCAAGTCAGTTACGATAAGCAGTTCGTCCGCGACTACCTCGAGAGCATCAAGTGGGACAAGAAGCCGCCGGTCCCCAAGCTCCCCAAGGAAGTCATTCTCAAGACCCGGGAGAAGTACCTGGAAGCCTATCGCTCTCTCGTGGGGAAGGAGTTGCTGCTGCGATGAGCGGGGCTGGCGACAGAGGGGCGCCTCTCGTGGGGCCTCGGAAGTTCCGCATGCTCGGTCTCGACCTCGACGGAACGCTCCTCACCGAATCGTTTGAGATCGAGTCCACGACAGCGGACAGACTCGCTGCGGTGATGTCGAGGGGCGTGGAAATTGTACTGTGCAGCGGGAGGAGATTCTCGTCGGCAGTGCGGTATGCGCATGAACTGGAGCTGACGACTCCGATTGTGGTTAACAACGGCACTATTGTGAAGGACGTCGCCTCCGGACGCACGCTTTACGCGGAGTACTTCTCGCCAGAGAATGCGTTGTGTCTCCTCAGGATGCTGAAGGAGATGAATCTCCCTGCGGTAGTTCTTGCGGACGATTCGCTGGAATACGACTACTGCGTGGATGTGACGGAACGTGGGAATGAATACCACGCGGAGTTCGTCTCGCTGAACCGTGAGATGGCGAAGGTCGTTGACGACTTGACCCGATTTCGCTGCGAGACGATTTCTGAGATCAACGTTTTTCACGAATATGAGATGCTCCTCTCGGCGCAACGGAGAATCCGGGACGACATGGACGGAAAAGTCCGCTCCATCATCATCCGCCGGCATGTGAGGTATCGCGGCTGCACGCTGGAGACTGCCGTGCCCGGGACGTCGAAATGGGGCGCGCTTCTCTGGATCGCCCAGCAGCGAGGAATCAAGCCGGAAGAAATCGTCGCCATCGGCGATGAGGCGAACGACATCGAGATGGTTCGAGAAGCTGGCTTCGGCGTCGCCGTCGCTAACGCCACGGACGAAGTCAAAGCCGCCGCGGATTATGTAACAAAGCAGCCTCGCAACGCTGGCGTTGACGAAGCGATAGACGCCCTCTTTGCCTGATGGTTTTGTGGCCGCGACAGCCACTCGCGGTGAGGCTATGACGGAGATGGAGGAAGGATGGAGAAAGGGATAACGAGTCGAGCGGAAGATTTCTCGCAGTGGTACAACGATATTGTGATGAGGGCGGAGCTTGCGGATTATTCCCCCGTGAAGGGGTGCATGGTCATTCGCCCGTACGGATACGCCATCTGGGAGAATATTCAGCGGCTGCTCGATAAACGCATCAAGGACGCTGGGCACCAGAACGCCTACTTTCCCTTGTTCATCCCGGAGAGTTTTTTGAGGAAGGAGGCGGACCACGTCGAGGGATTTGCGCCGGAATGCGCGGTGGTGACTCACGGCGGCGGGAAGAAGCTCGAAGAGAACCTCTACGTCCGCCCGACTTCCGAGACAATCATGTATGCGATGTATGCGAAGTGGATTCGCTCGTGGCGGGATTTGCCGATGCTTATCAATCAGTGGGCGAACGTCGTGCGCTGGGAAATGCGCACGCGTCTGTTCTTGCGGACGACTGAATTTCTGTGGCAGGAAGGGCACACTGCCCACGCGACCGCGGAGGAGGCGGAAGAGGAAACGCTGAAAATGCTGGGCATTTACAAGGAATTCGCGGAGAACGTCCTGGCAATTCCCGTCTATGACGGCGTGAAGAGCGATGCGGAGAAGTTCGCCGGCGCCCTGAGAACCTACACCATCGAAGCGATGATGCAGGACCGAAAGGCGCTTCAGCTCGGCACGTCGCACAGCCTCGGGCAGAATTTCGCAAAGGCGTTCGATGTGAAATTCCAGAGCAAGGAAGGGACGCTGGAGTATGTCTGGCAGACGAGCTGGGGCGTGAGCACCCGGCTCATCGGCGCCGTCGTCATGGCGCACGGCGATGACAAGGGACTGATTCTTCCTCCGCGAGTGGCCCCGATTGGCGTTGTGATTGTTCCGATCTTCAAGGATGAGGCGTCGCGGGCAAAGGTCCTCGCGGTCGCTAAGCAGTGTAAAGAGGCGATCGGCGACGCAGCTACGGTGCACATTGACGACCGCGAACAGTACACCCCCGGCTGGAAGTTCAACGACTGGGAGCTGAAGGGAGTGCCGCTGCGGATGGAGATCGGGCCCAGAGACGTCGAGAAACAGCAGGTCGTCCTCGTGCGGCGAGACGAGGGGAAGAAAGAGATTGTCGCGCAGAGTGCGATGAAAGGGCGGGTGCTGGAGCTTCTGGACGAGACCCAGAGAGGACTCTTCGAGCGATGCAAGAAGTTCCGGGACGACAACACTCTCGATGTGGATGACCTGCGCGAGTTCGCAGCGAAGATGGAGTCCCCGGGAATTTTCGCACGGTCGCATTGGTGCGGAAGCGCGGACTGCGAGGCGGCTGTAAAGGACCAGACGAAAGCGACGATTCGGTGCATTCCCTTTGGCTCGAACGAGGAAAAGGGGAAGTGCATTCTCTGCGGGAAGGAATCGAATCGCCGCGTCATCTTCGCGAGGTCGTACTGAGTCCCGCCAGCGGGAACCTTAGTTGGCGGGCGTACCCTTGGCATCTTAGTACACGTTCTCGCAAGCGTCGTTGCGAACCAGATGCGCCTGTGCGGCGAGGGGAAGCCTCTTCTCACTGGTGCCCCGTCCTGCCGGGCTTCAGTCGGCATTCTCCTTTAGCCACCGCCTTCAGGCGGTGGTCGCGGATTAGCGAATGTTCTTGGCCGGAGCCGGCTTTAGCCGGGCTTCTCGATGCGGCGGATTCATCCGTAGTTCGGGACAGTATGGACAAGCCAGAGCATCTAAGAAATGATAGCTGAGCACGGCTTAGAAACGTGTTCTTATCCAGCAGGAAGTAAGAAGGAGGGACAGGCGATGATTCAAGACAAAATGACAAGAAGGAGTTTTCTGACGAAATCGGCAAAGGGAGCGGCGGCAGTGACCTTAGCGACGATGGGGTCGGCGGTTATCGGGCCGGTTCTCGGGGCCAATGACAAGCTTGTCGTCGGTGTCATTGGCGTAGGCGGGCGAGGGCAGGACCACGTCCGGCATTTGCTGAGACTTGGCGAAAACGTCGCGGCAGTCGCGGACGTGGCGGATTTCCGCGCCGAGCAGGCAAAGAAGATTACCGGCGGAAAGGCGGAGACGTACAAGGACTACCGGAAGCTCCTCGAGCGGAAGGACGTCAACGCGGTGGTCATTGCCTCGCCGGATCACTGGCATCACCGCCAGTTCATTGATTCCGTCGAGGCAGGCAAGGATGTCTATCAGGAGAAGCCGCTCTCGCATACCATCCGAGAAGGGAAAGAGATGGTCGAGGCGGTCAAGCGGACGGGGCGAATCGTCCAGGTAGGGAATCAGTACCGCTCCGACCCGCACTGGGCGAGGGTCAAGGACGAGGTCGAGGCAGGGACGTTCGGGAAGATGCGATGGATACGGGTCTGCGACTGCCGGAACTGGTCAAAGGGCGATCCCTTTGCCCCGCCGCCGGATTTCAAGCCAGAAGGAATTGACTGGGAGCAGTTCCTCGGCAAGGCGCCGAAGGTTCCCTTTGACCCGTATCGTTACTTCGCGTGGCGGTGGTTCTGGGACTACGCAGGGGGAATCATGACGGACCTCGGCGCCCACCAACTCGGCTTAGTCCATTGGATTATGAACGTGAAATGGCCCAAGTCCGCCGTCGCGAACGGAGCCGCCTATCAGATTCCTCACTGGGAGACCCCGGATGTGGTGCATGCGGTCTTAGATTACGGCGAGTTCTCCGTCGTCTTCACGCCGCAAATGCTCAACGGCTACGACGGCGACAGCGGCGTCTGGTACGGGACGGACGCCACGATGACCACAAAGGGCAAGCACAACATCTACCCCGAATTCGGCGATTCGAGCACGCCGATCAAGAGCTGGGAGAACCAGGGCGGCGACCACATGAAAAACTGGCTCGATTGCGTCCGCAGCCGCAAGCAGCCGAATTCGACCATCGAGTACGGGCACCAGGTCATCACCGCCTGCCACATGGCGAACATCTCCTATCGCACCGGCAAGAAGGTGACCTTCGAGGATGTGAAGGACGAAGCCGTGTGACAGTTCACCGGGAAAATGATGTTCGGGGGTGGCGCATGGTCGCAGACCACTAAGGCACAAAGGCACGAAGACGCCTCCTGCCCCGGGTGGTTCTCACTTTGTGTCTTTGTGTCTTCGTGGTGGGGTTTCGGAGGACACGGGGCGCGCACACATTTTCATGGTCTCCGGGTGAACGCAAGTTCATGACGGACTGCGGTGAAAGGGTTCCGGTCGCCGATGCGGCGGGGATTTCCTCCGTATGGACGATGGGGTGGCGTCCCGGCTCTATGCAGACGACGCGGAATGTTAGGGCGTTTCCGTTTGGCTCAGTGACCTTCCCGGATGCCAGCATCAGGGGTATCCGATAGCGCCCGAAGAACGCCTCGCTCCGGTGCTTGTGCCCGAAGAGAACGAGGTCCACGTTCCCGGACATGACGCGAAGGAGTTGCTCGCTTTCTCGCAGCGCCATCCCGATGGAACGAAGAAAGGGATGGTGGTGGAGATAGACCACCTTGAAGTAACCCTCGTACTGTGGGTCGGCGAGCTGTCGGGCGAGTTGCTCTCTTTGTTGCTTTGTGACGATGCCCTCGGCGATGAACTGCTGCTCAGATGGGTCCGCGGAGTCGAGACCGATGAACAAGACCTTTTCTTCACGGTTCGCTGTGACGCACGGGAATCTGGCGCTCGCGACGAAAGGGCGAACGCAGTCGCGGAATCTCTTCGGCCCCTCCTCGTCGAAAAGAAAACCCGCAAAAGCGTAGTCGTGATTTCCCGGCGCCATGAGAAGGGTGAACTGTTCGCTCAGGGGCGAGAGGACGTTTGCCCGAAGCCGTGAATACTGTGCCGCAGTTCCGTCGTCCACGCTGTCGCCCGTCAGGACGACGTAGGTTTTCGATTTCGGGGCCCCGTGGAATCGTTCGCAGAGGTAGTTGACCAAGACACACGCGTTGAGATTGTCGGGATTCGTACTCGACGTGTGGATGTGCAGGTCGCTGAGGTGAATCACCGTTACCATATCGCATCCCCTTTCTGTCCTATCCCCATCAACAAAGCAGACGCGTGCCCGAGAAGAGTGGAGCGTTATCGCCCCGAACCTTGGACTCGGCGGCCCTGCGGGCGACCCCTGATTTTCGGTTCAATTATGGCATATTATTTGCCATTTGTCAAGACAAGACCGGTACGGGTAACGCCGCCCCGCAGAAGCGGGGCAGTCCCGAGGGCGTCTTGCCCTCGGAATCGGGGGCAGGATGGCCTCCTGCCATGGCGGGACAAGGTGCCGGCGGTACAGGCGGGTCCAGGCACGGGGCCCTGGCAGGTCTGGTTCGCCCGCGGGGTGCACGCCCACTCAAGTACAGCCACACCCCCTGCAAAGTAAGGAGGCGGCTGGCAGACCGGTCTTGAATCGCGGGCACAGCGGAGAACACAGGCGACGCGGCGAGAGGTGCGTTCCGTCTCTGCGACCTCTGTGGTTAAACCCGCGATTGCGTCCCCCCTGGGGCGGGTGTATGAGAGATTCTCAAATGCTCTCTCAGGTCGCGGGGTGCTGGGTTTCCTCCTCCAGGCCGATGCTGAAGAGCCTCTCGAGGTCGTGGCGGGAATAGGCCTTGAAAGCGATGAGGGTCATCGTGTCCTCGATGCCCTCGAGCTTCACCATTTCGCCGGTGACGAGGTCCGCGAGTTGCTGGTTCTCGCGGACGCGGATGATGGCGGCGAGGTCGTACGGGCCGGCGACGGAATAGACCTCCGAGACGCCGTCCAGTTCGACGAGCTTCTCAGCGGTCTCGTTAATTCTGTCTCTCTTCGCTGAGATCAGGACAATTGCGGTAACCATTGTTTCCTCCGTGGTAATCCGGGGTCATGTTTCAGGTTGTCTTCACACGACTGCCGACTTTGCAGACCGTGTATTCGTGTCCCGCCGAATATAGCGATGATGTGGCTCGCAGTGTTCGTTCGTTACTCCTCGTCTTCTTCGTCCTCCTCACCGGTGCGTCTTCTCGCTCCGGAACCAAACAGGATACCAAAGAAGACGAGAAGGAAAAGGAAAACATAGTGGGGGTTCTTCAAAATCCAGTCCGCGTGGCCCGCGGCAAGTGCGAGGAAGAACAGGGCGAAAGGAACCACCACGATCATTAGAAAACAGAATGCGGCACACCTCCTGGTCTGCTGCCGGGTCATCCTGTGTCGGGGACTCATGTTTCCCTCGTCCCGTTCCGGTTCTCCCTCAGGGAGTTGGTTCTCACGACGCGACCTCTCCGAATTCTCTGTGAAGCTCGTCGGCGGTTCGCTGCAGCCTGGTGCGGTAGCGGTTGAAGAGGATGCCGTTCTCCGCGACGCCCGGGCGAGCTTCCCGGACGATTCTCTCGATGTACAGAAGGATTCTGTCGCGGAATTCGATCGGGTCTATCTGAGAGTCGAGAAGAGTCATTCGCAGGTCCGCGTACATCAACTCGAAGTCCTCCTCCTTGACGAAGTGAAGATACGTCGTAAAGGCGTTAAACGTTTCCTCGATGCTTCCTGACAAAGGGAAAGCTCTCCTTTTCTGCGGGCTCGCGTTAACCTTTGAGGAAGATTCTCCCACCGTTCGCTCGTCTCTTGCAAGGCCATTTGAGCGAAGGGTGCGGCTCTATTATAGTGGCATGACTTATTGAGCCCCTTCAGGGCTTGGATGGTTCGACTCGATTGGGACCCAGGGCGTTGCCCTGGGCTATGCTATGGCGCCCTTTCAGGGCTTTGTCCAAGACAAAATGCCGAGCCCCAACGGGGCGAAATACCTTAGCCCAGGGCAACGCCCTGGGAATGCCGTCCCGCCCAGCCTCCGAAAGCCCTGTAAGGGCGTCATAGAGGTCAACCCGCGCAACACCGACCTCGGCCACTGGCACCGTTGGCCGGTCGCTCCCACCGAAATGGAGCCACACCTTGAGCGACAACTCGGCACGGTCACTCGCAAAGACTGTCAGTTATCGCATGATCGCCCTTTTTGGTCGAGTCCAACATCGCGGCTGGCAAACAGCGCGGGAGAGACGGCCTCGCAGGAAGCCTTTCTACTCGCCCTTGATGCGATAAAACCTGTGGCGGATTCCGCGAATGTCATCCACAACACAGCGCGACTCCGTGAGGGGCCAATCCACGCCTGGAATAGGCAGCCAGTTGCCTTCGAGCAGGTCATCGCAGTACTCAACCGCCAGTATCGTCCAGGGATCGGGCGGGGGATAGGGACCGATACACAATTCGACAGTATCGTCCTTGACGATAATGCGGGTGATGATCGGGGGCGGTTCTGGCGGCGGAGGTACTCCCGACACACGGACTTTGTCTATGGCGAACCAGTAGTCGTACTCGGCGTTGAAGAAGTGGAACTTCAACTGGAGCTTCCTGCCGTCGTACGCCGACAGGTCGAAGACTTCTGAACCGCTCAACTCCGGCGGGTCTGTGGCAGGATCAACATCGGACGTGTCCAGGTGCAGCAGGTTCGTCCAGGGACTCCAGCCCGTCGCCGCGTCGAACCACCGAATGTCCACCTCCGCATCTTGCGTATGGGCCGGGTCCGGATCGTCGTAGATGCGGTAGTTCTTGTTGAAGTTCAGCCGCAGCTTCGTCCAGCCGGTGCAGTCCACCTCCGGAGAAACTATCTCCTCGTCAAGCAAAATACCCGCCCCGGACAAGTCGCTGTTGGAGATCATGTACACGCTCTCCATCGCAGCGAGGTTCGCCGGCTCGTTGCCTAACGGCGGGCCGTCGGTCTTCCACAGGGCCCAGGAGCCGGCGGTGTTGGTCGTCTTGCCTCTCGTCCACCCGCCCCACCCGATTTCAATTGGACTGGGTAACGTGTAGCTGTCGAAGTTGTCTTCCCAGATGGTCCACCGCGACGGCGGAGGTGCGTTCCATTGAATCGCTATCTTGTCGAAGTTGAAGCCTCCTGCCACGGACTGAACCCGCAAGGTGTGTATTCCAGCCGTCGTCTGAACCTGCTCCTCCATCAGCGCCCACGTGAAAATGTGCCAGTTTCCTGTGGTAAACGTCAGCGTGCCAATCAACTGCTCTTCGCCGTTTGAATTCGCATCCCAGTACGCTGCCAAGGTCCCGCCGCCCGGAGACGCCACGCGGAACTCGAACTTCACCCAGCCTGCCTCCCGCACGTCGAAGGTGTACCGATACCAGCTCCCGACGTCAATCCACCCGATGCTCGTGGCGAATACCCCGGGATCGTCAACCTCTTCGACGGTTTCAATCCACGGCGCGTCCGCGCGATA
Organism: bacterium; assembly: GCA_030691545.1. GTDB lineage: Bacteria > Auribacterota > JABMQX01 > JABMQX01 > JABMQX01 > JAUYEE01. Next base: position 9,636 of record JAUYEE010000134.1, read on the forward strand.
AAGCTCTGGCTGAGGCCACTCTCGTGGCAGAATCGGTCCACCCGTGTTCGGATGATAGTAGTCATATTCTTGAGGCGTCCCAATCGTCGTGGGGTCCGGAGCTTCAATCGCCGGCGGGCAGCCCTTGTAGCCCGGATATTTGCCCCCGCCATAGTTGAAGTCCTCGGCCTCTCTGAAATCCATATCGGGCAGGATAACCGGAGCTGGATGCGCTGTCTCAGAAAGGGGGCCTTCACGACCCGATTGGTCCAGGGAAGAGACCGCGAAGGCGTAAGTGTTGCCCGGGACGAACCACTTGTCAGTGTACGTGTAGGAAGTGTCGGTCACATGCGCCACCTGTTGCCAGTTGCCCGCGTTCACGCGGACGTACACGTTGTATCCGACGACAGCCTCGGAGGCGCTCGGCGTCCATGTGATAAGGAAGGCTCCCGCGCCCAGCGTCCGGACGCTCACGTCTTGCGGCGGGGCGGGAGCGAGACCGAAGACAGTGTCCCCCCAGATTTCCACCGTGGTGTCATCGAAGGAGACTGTCCCCTCGAACTCCAAGACGAGAGCTGCGACAAATCCGAGGGGAAGACTGATGGCATAAGAGAAAGTTTGCGTGCAAACGTTTTGTCCGGATAAGTTCCAGATAATCTTGCCGCCTGCCAGGATGGCGCCGGGAGCGGTCACGTTTGCTGCCGGGATGCCCGGGGGAATCTTCTCAGCAATGACCACACTTTGCGGCGCCTTGTCGGGATTGATTTTCAGGACGAGGTCAACCTGAAGGGTGTCGCCCCACTGGTAGCGAAGCCTTCTGACAGCGTAGGCGTCGGTCAGGAACACGGAGGGGCCGAGCGAGTAGTAGAGGTCCGCGAAAGGCTGATCGCCGGGATCGGTGATCCCCATTGCGAAGTAACTGCTTCCGCTGCCCTCCTCGAATTTCGCCGTGATGGAGTTCAAGCCCTTGCGGAGGACGAAGTCTTGCTGTTGCTCCGTTCCACCGTCCCGGCCGTCGCGGCTGATGACCCAGACGCCATTGTTCCACAGGCGAACTCCGTCGTCGTGGCGGAAATGGAAGCGAGCATCGCGTTCGGTCGGACTCAGGATGTACACGTGGTAAATCTGCTCGAAGCTGTCGAACGGCTCGGCGCCGAAGAATCCGTCGTCGCTGTGGACGGGCGTCCAGCGCATCGGGTTGCGGGTGACGGTGACGAGGGGGTCGGCGAAGTCGTACTCCAGTCCGGGATAAGGTCTCTGAAACGCCTGGCCGCCGAAGTTCGCCAAAGGATCGTCGTTTATGCTCAACGGAGCGAGAATCCTGTCAGTCGGATTGTTGCCAAGATGGAGAAGGTCCAGAAGGTATCCTGTCTCCGGCGAGCCGGAACCGAGGGGATAGGCGGGCCAGGCAACGGAGTTTTTCACGGTGACGACCACCTCATCCGTGCTTAGGCTGTCGAGCTGTCCAAGCCCGTCGTCCACCTCGAGTTGAAATCTCAGTTCTTGCGTGTAGTCCCAGATGGTCGGTGCGGTGAAAGTGCAGACACCTTTGTCGGCGTCTTTCAGCACGACCGTCTCGCCGCCCGATTGCGTCCAGAGATACGTCAGGCTGCCGGAAGTCGTGAGGGACGCGATTCCATCGAGAGAGACTTCGCTTCCCTCGATCACCTCCAGGTCAGGTCCCGCATCGGCAGTCGTGCGGAGGTTCTTCACCACGACACGAACGTCTTGCGTGCCGTATTCCACGCCATCTCCGAAAGCCAGCTTGAATTCAAGTACGATAGCCTCGTCAACTCCCGGGGCCTCAAATGCGGCGACTGCTTTGTCGGCATTCTCAAGCGTGACGGGAGGGCCCCCGGTCTGTTCCCATTGATAGCTGAGGATGCGGCCGCGCGTGGAGAACGGCCAGGTGCCATCCAGTTGGACAGCCATTCTCTCGGCAACCGTCATGTCCCATGACCAGGGGGGAGATAGGACAACGGACTGATGTCCGAACACCTCAAGTTCGACAATTGATGTGAAAGCCGATGCGCCGCCCGGCGCACCGCGTATCCGGATGCCTCTCCCGCGAACAACTGGAAACGTCAGGTGGTATTGTCTATAGGAGCGACTTGTGTACCCCAGGCCATAGCGGCTGTCCGTGAAATCGTATTCGGGAGAGATTCGCGTCGGAACATCAATCCAGGTCTGGCTATCCTCTGTGTACTGGACGGTCAGGCTCGTGAACCATCCGCCATCGTTCTTCATGCCCCCTGTCCAATAAACAACGTGCTCGAAAATCAATGGCTCGTCCCACAGATAGCCCCAGTAGTCTTCCGGCTTGAGGATGCCATTATTCCAACTGGTTTCCTCCAGGTCTGGGCCGCACTGGCCGTCGTTTATACGGCTGATCCCGTAGCGCGACACGGCGTACACATAGTCACAAGGTGGATGGGGTCCGCCAAGATTCTCCGGGAGGGCGAGATTGCGCATGGGGATGTATGTGAGTACCTCACTGGGGTCGCCGTCTCCGAACGCATTCCTGGCTTTCACCCGAACCCTGTACTCCTGTCCCTCCGTCAGACCCGTGAAAAGATAGCTGCGATAACGGATAACAACTCGTTCAGACCATTCCCCTGGCGCCGTCTCGAGTTCGACAACATATTCGACGGCATCAATCACCTCGTCCCAGTCAAGTTGGAATCCGAGGTGAAGGGGCTCTGCCGTGAGGTTTGCCGGCGACACCATGGGCCGGTTGTTTGCGAGGACCGTCACATCTTCTGTGTATGTATAGGTGTCGTCCGCGCGCTCAACCGTCAGCTCAAATGTTAGTACGCGACCGATCGCGACCTCCGGGGCGAAGAAATGGGAGATGCCCATCGAAGGATTGGGATTATCGAGGGCGACAAGTGGTTCGCCAGCGACCTGCCTCCGGACGTAGCTAACGGCCTTTGAGATTGGCCGTCCGAGAGTCACGAGCTCGCCGCCCTGGACCACGATGGGCCGCGGCGGGTCAGAATCGTGCTCCCGCACCAACATGTTGTCAACGGCGTGCACGTTGGTTGTGTCGGCAGTTGCTGCGGTGAACCCGAAATACCCTTCAAAGCAGTCAAGGCCCTCGGGTGCCTCATATTGCAGCACTTCTGTTTCCGGGACCGGGGTCACTGCCGTCGGGTTACTGACCGTCACACCGATCGCACTGCCCCACACCCAGATCTCCACATGAAAGGGCGCCGGATTCCCTTCCTCGTCAACAACATCCTTCCACTGCGGAATGTCGGAATTGACGAGCAGGTCCTCCCGGCCTTCGGGTGTCGAACGGCTGAAAGCGATGTAGTTATCCGGCTCGCCCTCGCTGTTGCTCCGCGTGTCGAAGCGGATGGCATATCCGTCGAGTCCATCGAAACCAAGGCCTGCGCCTCCCTGACCCAGAAGCTCCGGCCCCTTCACCCAGGCAAATGTGAATCCCTCGCCCCCGCTTCCTCCCCCAATCCAGAAGTCGAACGATGCATCAAACGCACAACCCGTCATCCCGTAAGCCCAGAAAATCGATCCTGCTTTGTTGTTTTCGGCATCGGTGAGGAGGATTGATTGGGAGTCCGGGTCCCACGTTGCACTGCCATTCAAGTGCCACCACGCAGGATCAGGCTGTGCGTCGAACGCCTCGCCGACAGCGGTGCGGACTCCTGCGGGCGAGAACGGGCTAACAGACGGGAGAATCGCGGTCTCGCCTTGAGCCGGAGGGAGCGGCGGGATGTTTCCACCCGATGCGGCGGGCAGAGCCAGATTGCGCATGGCCGTGACAAGCACATGGGCAGAGGCCAGGCTTTCGCCGGACTTGTTCCTGGCAATGATCGTTACGAAGTATTGGGTCCCCTCCTCGAGATTCCGAAAGGTGTATTGCGTATCGTACACCGGCCAGATGATGGCGTATCCGGGTGTGATGGTGAGCCAATACTCTTCGGCGCCCGGGACGGGAGCCCACATAAGAGTGAAGCCGAGATGAATCGGCAGAACGCGCACCCATTCCGGCGCCCCGGGCGGGCCCGCGGGCTCAATTTCGATGTTCACCATATCGGTTTCCTGCCGGTCGGGGAACTCCACCGTCAATTCGAAGGTCAGGATGATCCCAATTTCCATCTGAGGGGCACTGAAATGGGAAACCCCAAGAGGCGGGTTGGTGTAATCGAGCGTGACAGCGGGCAGCCCCGCGACCTGCCTCCAGGTGTATGCGACGGCTCCTTCTCCCGCTGCTGCAATCAATGTCACGAGGTCGCCGGAGAGAAACCGGTACGTTGGAGCCATCTCCATTTCGTGAATGACGACGTCATCGAGAGCGTGAATGTTGTTGGCCCCGCTGGTTGCCGCTGTGAATCCAAAGCAAGAATCAGACGCGTCGTAATCGGGAATCTCGAAGTCGAATATCGTGCTTTGAGGGATCGGCGTTGCGGCGGTCGGATTGCTCAGCGAGACGTTCAGGTGATTTGCCTGAAGCCACAGTTCCACGTGAAACGGCGCGGGATTCCCCGCGCCGTTGAGGACATCCTCCATCTCCGGGACATCTGAGTTCACGATAAGGTCCTGTGTTCCTTCGGGCGTCACCCGACTGAAGGCGATGTAATTCTCCGGTTCGCCTTCAGCGTTGTCACAGGTGTCAAAGCGAATGGCGTAACCGTCGAGTCCGCCGAGGCCGAGAGAAGAGCCTCCTTCGCCGAGGAAGCTTTTTTCTTTCACCCAGGCGAAGGTTAGGCCTTCTCCGCCGCTTCCCCCGCCAATCCGGAAATCGAAAGAGGCATCAAACCAATGCGTCTGAAACTTCCACGGCCAGAAGATGGAACCCGTCTGGTCATTGACGGCATCGGTGAGGAAGATAGATTGGGACGAGGCGTCCCAGGCGGCGTCGCCGCTGAGAGTCCACCACGCGGGGTCAGGCGCCGTGTTGAACGACTCGGCGACAGCATTCGCCGCACGGGCTGCCGTCGGGATGGCCGCCAACAAGGCAGCCGCTGTCAGCCAGAATCCCCATCGGAATCGCATTGCCTTCATCGTTGTCCCCTCCTTCGAAGGTCTTTTGGGAATCTGAGACGCGGATTCGGACAATGAGAGGGAACGGCCGGCGAGAAAGGTGATTTGAGCCGAAAATGTTAGGAAAACGTCGTGGTGCGCTGGCGCTTCGCCAGCATTCTCCCTCCATGTCAAATAACATCGAATCCCGCTTACACGAATTATTATAGCCCATTTCGCGGCATTACGCCACAACGTTTTTTTCACTGCCCGGGCGACTTGCTTGAGGCAGCGGCGGTGAGACAGGATGGGACGCTTCCGTCTAAGACCTGTTTGACAGAACCGCCGCATTCGGGGGGGGGTGCGGCTGTATTTCAGTGGGCGTGCACGCGGCGGTCGAACCAGACCTGCCACGACGTCATCCGCGGACCCGCGTGTACCGCCAGCATCCTGCCCCGCTGTAGCGCAGGCGTCTCGCCTGCATCTTGTCATGGCGGGAGGGCATCCCTGGCCGTGCCCTGTGTCGAGGCATTGTTCGCGAACATCTCTCAACAGACGTGCACGAGCCTGGCGCGCGGCCACCGACACGCCTGGCACGCGCCTAACGCCCTGCCACTTGGCTCGGCCAGGGCCTGCCCCCGCTGTAGCGCAGGCGTCTCGCCTGCCTCCTTTCGAGTTCCGACGGCGAGCCTGCCCGTGCAGGCGCCACAAAGTTTCTTCTTCTCAGGGCACACAGGGCTTCGTGTGCTTCCCTGGCCGTGCGACCCGACGCCGCCCAGAAGCGCGCACTGTCCGCCAGGCCGACTATGACGCCTGCGCGCGCACGCGGGCAGGCGTGCTCTTCGTCGTGAAGGGGGTGTATCTTCTCACCACGAAGGACGCCAAAGGTTCACCTGCGCCCGAGCCGGTCTCCCTGGGACGCGAGAGTGGATAGAACCACGAAGAACACCCTGGCCGTTCGGCTGGACGGGCAGCAAAACCGCGCACGGTGCGAGGCGCAGGGTCTCAAGCCTGTGAGCGAAAACGGGCAGGCGAAGGGCACAGAGGGCGAACCCCCCTGGGCGGGGCGGCAGCTTTGCCCGTTAGTACATGCTTTCGCAAATACGGTTACGAGCTGTGCAGGAGGGTACAGACCGCGATGATCCACTCTGAATACTGTCGCCTCCTGCCGGGCTTTAGCCGGCATTGTCCTTTAGCCACCGTCTTCAGGCGGTGGTATCAGAGTCCCGCGGCTTGTCGTCTGGAGCCGGCTCTAGCCGGGCTTCTCGACGAGCGGATTCATCCGAAAATACGTCACCGTATCTATGAAACGGACCCCTTAGATACGGCTACACCCAGCCCTGCGCCGGCGCGGGATTCATTGACAAAACACAAAGAATCCTGTATAATCCTGTCAAAAAGATGTATCTCTACTCATCCTCAACGCCAGGAACGGAACATGCTCCCAGCGCACATTTCGCTCGCACTCTCCGCCCATTTTCGACCAGCACTTGCTCTTTTCGCAACCGGGAATGGCGAGAAACCGCGACTTCTCCCTGCCACCTGGGCCTTTTCTCATCTTCCTCAACCGGAACCTATCTCATTCTCCATAAGCAGATTACATCACAAGTCCTCACCCCAAAAAGGCCCGAAAAGGCCCACTTTTTCGCCGTGCCGTATTTTTATACAAAGCCGCCCCTTGGTCTCCTTTTTACGGGGATACTGCGGCGCTCGGGTGTGGCTGCACTTGAGTGGGCGTGCACCGGGGGGGTCGAACCAGACCTCCCAGGGCCCCCGTGTACCGCCGGCATCCTGCCCCCGATGCCGAGGGCGAGACGCCCTCGGGACTGCCCCGCCTTGCGGGGCGGCGTTACCT
>JAUYEE010000221.1 GCA_030691545.1 bacterium
GTTCCAATCCGATGCCGATCAGCGTTCCGAACTACAACCGTAAAACTGATCGGCTTCAGTTCGGAACACTGATCGGCATCACTTCGGAATCGTGATCGACATCAGTTCGGAACGCTGATCGCCATCCCTCGGAATCCGCACCTCGGCCTTGTAGAACTCCTGGTCCTTGGCTGGGAGTTTCGCCATGTTCTGGTCAAAGTCCGGCTGGTGTTGGTCCAGCATCTTCAGGACCTGGCGGGTCTTTGGCACAGGGAGAAACCCGTGCTTGTCCAAGAGGGGACTGATGTCCCTCCACCAGGACAGGTCAAACTGCCAAAGCACGTCCAGGTTGTTGTACGGGTCGCGGAAATATCCCTGACTGAGCATCTGCTCGTAGGATTCCTCCACTCGCTTTTGGGCTGCCTCGTACTCCGGGGTCCCGCGCTCTAACCTGTTGCGGGCCTCTACTGCCTCGTTAAAGCAGGGCTTCCACTCTTTTTTCTGCGGGTCGTAAAGCGAGGGGATGTAGAGGTCAGCGCCCATCGGAGCGTTTCTCCTTTGCTGGTCGCGGTCCTGCTTTTTGGCCGTTGCGGTATGACTCCAGCACTTTATCCTTGACCTGCTTCTTGACCCGAGCGAGCCACTGCTCGTCGGTCTCGCCGTCTTCTCCGCCGAGTAAAACCGCGGTGAGCCACGCATCAAGCTCGTCCATGTATGTACTCATATGAGGAGATTTGAATTAACGGGTTCGACTACTTCCCGTGCAGTGCTGCAGCACTTCTGCTTCACTGCAAAAGGGAAGCAAGCAGGCGTGTCAAGGTGGAACGAGCGCGGTGGAACGCTATGGTGCCCGACCGGGAATTGAATGGCAAAACGCGAAGACCATTCCCGAAGCCTCGCTGGGGCTGAGGGAACTGGCACCCCGACGTAACGGCGGGGTGGGGTCTTGGCGTTTTGAGCACGGTCATTCAAGGGCTGGAGCGACCTTGACCGCCTGCTTATAATCAAAAAGCAGTGAAACAGAAGGGCGATTAGGCGGCGGGGGAAAACAAACACAGATGCCGCTTCCGATGAGGTTTTAGACTTTCGGAACCCCAGAAGTCTGGACTTCCGAAAGTCTGGCAGTCCGCTTCTCAGTTTGTAAGAAACCGATTGGGTCTTCCGTAAAAAAGGCCGTCTGTGTGGCGAAGCCACACAAACGGCCGAAGAAAAGGTGCAAATTGTTAAGGTGCAAATCATTGAGAGCCAGTAGTGGTCTCTCAATGGTTAGAGATGCGTGGTGACGGGAACGACTCCACCAGCGAACGCATACGATTGCTCCAGAGAATGGCGATCAAGGAGGTTACCCGCGAAGAAGTGCGCGGAGATTCTTCACGGTGTTGGCCTGCGCCGGGTCAGCGGCAAGATTCACGTACTCGCCTGGGTCCCGGTCGTGGTCGTATAGCTCCGAGCCCTGCTTTCCGTCATTCCACTCGACGTAACGCCAGCGCTCCGTCCGCACTGCCCGCCCGAAAATGTCCTCGCGCTCGACCACGGAGCGCGCGGGCCTGTCCCATACGGTGCCGGGCTGGCGCAACAGCGGGACGAGGCTCTTACCCTGCAACGCGGCAGGCGCGCGGAGGCCAGCCAACTCCGCCAGGGAGGGGAAAATATCGAGGAGTTCCGTGGTCCGCCGGCAGGTCTTGCCCGCGTTGACTCCCGGGCCGGAAACAATCATAGGCACGCGCGTGGCGCGCTCAAACAGGGTGTGCTTGGACCACAGACCGTGATCACCCAGATGGAATCCGTTATCACTTATCAAGACAACGATAGTGGACTCCCATAGCTTCAGGCGATCCATGGCGGCCAGAATCTTCCCAGTCTGGGCGTCCATGTAGGAAGTCGCGGCCCGATACGCCGCGATCGCCCTCTCCTGCCATTTCGGTTCGGCAGGTCTGCTGGGGCCAAGTTCCGTCATGAGCGCGACTGGCGGAATCAAGCGCATCGGTGGCTCATCGCGTACGGAAACGCGGGGGTAGAGATCAAAGTATTTCTTCGGGACGATCCAGAGCCGATGCGGTCTTTGAAAACCGGCTGCCAAGAAGAACGGCTTCCCTTCGCGCGCCAACTGTTCTATCCAAGCGACGATCTTGCGAGCCGCGATCGCGTCGGCGGAGAGCTCTTCAGGCCCATCCAGCACCGCCCACCAGTTGGGTGGGCGGCCGCCCTCCCAGGGGGTCCTTTTTACGGCGGTTTTCCCTTTCTCCTCGCTATGGGTGCGGTCGAAGGCGTCGAAACTGCCGGTCTTCGGCTCGCCGTGAAAGATCTTGCCCGCGCCGGCCACAAAATAGCCGTGGCGCCGGAAGAAATCGGGCATGAACTCCACCCTCGGATACTTCTCGTGCAAAACGACCTTATTGTCGAAAACGCGCGTGGTTTCCGGGCGCAGGCCGCTCAAGAACGATGTGCGGGACGGGTTGCAGAGCGGGTACTGGCAGTAGGCGTAGTCGAACCGCACACCGCGGCTCGCCAGCCTGTCGATGTTCGGCGTCTTCGCTTCCGGCAGGCCATAACATCCGACATCGGTGTTCAAATCATCGACGATGATGAAAAGGACATTGGGACGCTGCGCGGCTCGCGCGGGAGCCGCGAGACCCGCGGCGGTCACTCCGAAGAGATCTCGTCGGGTGATTTGCATGTCACGTACTCTAAAGGACATAGGGTTGCCCTCCTTTGGGTTACCTTTTCGTTGCAGAGTTTCGGTTGTGAAGTACGCCACTGCAGACAAATGTCTGCTGGTCCACTTCAATTGTCAAGGTACAAATTGATGCCGACTCCTTCGGGCTCTTAGACTTCCACTTTCTTCAGCGTGTGATTCCACCGGACGCGGCGGCCGGTCTTCAAGGATATATTCGCCATCTGCACGACGAGCGCTGCCTGGAAGCCTAGGATCATAGGCGCGGTGGGAGTCCTCCGAGTCCGCACGCACTCCAGGAAGTTTTGCATGTGTAGGTCAGTCGCGTAGCCGAAACCCTGCTCTGACGTTTTGGTGATCACCGAGGTGTCCTCGGCTCCCTGCATGTAGACCCTGCAGTCCTCGCGGCCGATGTCCATACGGGCCTTGTCGCCGTCCAGTTGATTGAGCTGATCATTGCGGGTCTTGTATCTCATGGCTGCGTAGTTGATCGTAAAGACGCCAAGGAAGTCCTCGGGATACTCGGCCGTGACCACGACTGACTCTGGCGTGTCCACCCCCGACTTATGGGCCTTGCCAGCAGCGGCAGTTACAGCCAGCGGATAACTCGCGTTCATCAGTAGGTGGATGCCGTCATAGATGTGGACGCCCTGGGCGGCCACGATGCCGCCTGAGTATTCCGAGAAGTTGCTCCAGTTGCGGAAGATGTACGGATCCAGGGGAATTCGCTTCTTGATCGGGCCCTGCCACTGCTCCCAGTCGAGCGGGCCTTCCAGCTTGGGTTCCTGGGAGGGGCCGAGGTAGTTGTTCAGCCACCAGGAGCGGACCATTCGCACCGCGCCCAGGGTTCCCGAAGCGACAATCTTGCGGGCTTCCAGGTAAAGATCGTAGCTCCGCCGTTGCATGCCGACCTGCACGATGTTCTTGGACTTCTTCTCGGCCTCGACAAGTTCGACCCCCTCTTCGGGCGTGCGGCAAAGCGGCTTTTCCACATAGACGTCCTTGCCAGCGGCTAGTGCGTCGAGCACCATGCGGTGGTGCCAGTGCTCCGGCGTAGCGACGATCACGACGTTAATTTCTCTGTCCTCGAGCAATTGCCTATAATTGCGGAAGGCCTTGGGCGCACCGCCGGCCTTAGCCGCCTCTGAAAGCCCGGCCTCGAGGTTTGGCTCGTACACGTCGCAAACCGCGCCGATGTGGACCGAGGGGTCCTTTTGAAAAGTTCTCGCCAGCAACCTACCGCGGCCGCCGGCGCCGATTAGGCCAACGACAGTCCGGTCTGACAGCGTTATCTGTGCCATCAGGCTACCGCCCCCGGCCATGATGAAGCTTCTCCTGTTCCAGTGCATTATTCCAATCCTCCTGACTTAGTTGCAGAGTTTCAGCCGTGAAGTACGCCACTGCAGACAAATGTCTGCGAGCCCACTTCAATTGAGTTGTAAAGGTGCTATCCTTTACCACTACCTTCTATATAGTCCAGACATAAAAACCTGTCAAGCATCGCTCCACAATAAAAAGGCCGTCTGTGGTAGAACCACAAACGGCCGAGGAAAAGGTACAAATTGTTAAGGTGTAAATGGTTGAGAGTCAACGCAGTGCTCTCACTTAGAACAGGAACCGGAGAGCCAACTGCATAATCCGAGGGCTGCGCGCGCCGGTGAGTTTGCCGAAGCGGGTGTTAACCTGCTCCCCGGTTTTCGGGTCAAAACGGGCTCCCGTGTCCAGACCGCTGAACTGGGTGTGGTTGAAGGTATTGTAAGTCTCCAGACGGAACTGGAACTTGGCCCGCTCGGTCACCGGGAAGTCCTTAAAAACCGCAATGTCCCAGTTGTTGATTCCTGGGCCGCGAATCACGGTTCGAGCCGCGTTGCCGAATGTACCGACTTTCGGAAGTGCGAACACATCGGTATTGAAGAACCGGTCGAAAGTCCGCTCGCTCTTGGGAAGAACGGGGTTATCCAGCACAATGATGCGCGCTCCCTGGGTGGGCGTGCCGGTGATATCCACGGCTGTTGTTGTGCTCCATCCGACGCTCATGGGATTGCCACTGACGAAGCTGGCGATGCCGGAGAGCTGCCAGTGGTTTACCACGCGGTCCAGGACCTTATTGCTCACGCCCAGCCTCGGTACATCCCAGAGCCAGTTGAACTTGAGGATGTGCGTGCGGTCAAAGTCCGACAGACCGTAGTTCCAGATGCGAACCGGCACCAGACTGCTAACAGTGTTATTATCGCCGCTGTTGTAGTCCATGGATTTGGACCAGGTCCAAGCGGCGCCGAACTGGAGGCCACGGGCGAAACGACGGTTCGCTGTGACCTGGAGTGAATGGTAGTTGGAGGAAGAAGCGTACTCGCGATAGTTCACGTTGTTGTAGCCGGTGTAGGGAACCAGGAACGGCGCGGGGAACGCTTTATTGGTCGTCGGATCAATGTTCTTCGCATCGAAATTGGCGCCGGCCAGAACCACGTTCAAGTTGCGCTGCCACAAGAGGTGACGCCCGACGCTGCCGACATAACCAACATCCACGACTGTGCCGAAGCCGACATCCTTCTGCACGGTCAAACTCCAATTGTAGACCGTCGGAAGCTTGCCAATGGTGTCAACACCCAGAACATTCTGGGCAGAGATAAAACCCTCGGAATTCAGGAAGGTTTCGAACGTTCCGAAGTTGATCATCGGGGTCTGCACCAGTGGTGGTTGGAAGGGGAAGTCACGGGTACCGGTGGCAATACCCTGGCGGTTGTAGAACATGCCGAAGCCTCCGCGCACTGCCGTCTTTCCGTTGCCGGCCACGTCCCAGGCAAAGCCGAGACGGGGCGCGTACTGCAGGCCGCGGTTGTTAATTAGCCCGCGAGGAAAGTTCGGGTCATCCAAGGGCGAAACCATGCCGTTGACCGGGTTGCCTGTATTTGAGGCAATATATCCAATCAGGTTCACAGGGTAGATTTCACCGGTTACTGGGTGGATGCCAACACGTTTCCCGCCGACTATGGTGGGCTGAATGAGTTGAACCGTTTTGGCCGGATCCCACCGGCTCGGAACGAACCCAGTCAGAAAATTGTCCCGTTCGTACATCGGTACCACCAACATCAACCGCATACCGACGTCGAGCGTAAGTCGTCGGGTTGCCTTCCAGCTATCTTGCAGGAACCACTCGATGTTCCTCATGCGCCACTCCACAGACGTAAAGCTGGTGGTCTCCCTGTAAGTATCGAAAACCCCCAGCATGGCATTGGAATACGCGTAGCCCGTATCCAGCGGGTTGTTCACGTTCCGTCCGAAGTCGAAGTTGCCAGTGGGAACGCTGTCTCCCGTCCCCGTCATAGGCCGCCGATTAAAGTCGTAATGGAAGCCGGCTTTCAACGCGTGGGAAACGAACACCTTGGTGATGTTGTCGTTAATGTTGAACAGATGCTGCTCGTTCCACTGCGGGAACCGGCCGTCGTAGCCGATCTGCGCAGCGCCCTGAACGCCGCCGAAAGTAGCCTCGGGTAGAAGGTTCAGTGGATTAGCTTTCGGATTGAACTGGCTTACCTTAAAACCGACTTTGTCGCGCTGTATCGCCGGAAGGGTGCGCTCATAGTTCTTCTGAGCCTCCGGGCTAGAAATATAACCGACGTTCAGTTCATTGATCAGCGTGGGCGAGAAAATCCGCTTGTAGCTGGTCATCAGCGTTTTGCCGGTGTTATGCCGCTCGCCATAGATAAGCGGCCATCGTATGTCATGGTCTACGAAAGGGCTTTTGTTGACGGCGGAGTTCTCTGCGAACGTGGCTGAGAATATGTTGTTGGAGTTAATGTTGTAGTCAACCTTCAGGGTGGAGGTCCGTTTCGGTTCCTCGTTCTCACCCTGGTAGATGTAGTTGTACTTGCCGCCGGAGATGCTGCGGTCAAAGAAATTGGGCAGAGGGAAAACGCTCATCAGGGCTTTTCCATTAGGGTTAACGCGATTCACCGGGATTACGTTCCCGGGGAATGGCTTGCCGGTGGTTGGGTCATTAATCACAATCAGCTTGTTGTTGAGGTCCACGGACTGGGAGAAGTCCCCGATGCGCTCCAGTCCCGTCGGAACTGTTATGCGCTGCAGAGCAGTCGCTGACTTCATAGGCCAGAACTCCTGGTTCCAGAAGAAGAACAGCTTCTCCTTGTTTGCATTGAACTTGCCCGGAACATAGATTGGCCCGCCGACATTGTAGTTAAACGTGTTGTAACGGTAGCGGGGCTTGGCGGCGCCCACCTGGTTATTGAAGTAGTCGTTGGCGTTGAACTGCTCGTGGCGCTTGTAATACGATACACCTCCGTGGAAGCTCTGTGTGCCGGATTTTGTGATCAGGTGAACGTTGGCGCCGGACACGCGGCCATACTCGGCTTGGTAGTTGGAGAGCAGGACCTTGACTTCGGCAATCGCATCCTGGCTCACAACGATCCTCATGTTGGTCATGGCGCCCATGTCGTTGGTGGGTATACCATCCAGGGACACGCCCAGGGTGTTTGTACGGTTTCCGTTGACGTTGATATCCCAGCCGCGATCAATGCTGTCGACCTCAGAGTTAAAAACGACGCCCGGCAGCAACTGCAGTAGCGACAGCGTGTTGCGGCCGCGGATTGCAATCTGATCCACCTGGGTGCTCGTGATCGTGCCGGACCGTTCGGCGCTGACCGTCTGGACAACCGCGCCGCGAGCTTCGACAGTTACTGACTCGGTGACGTCGCCAACTTGGAGTGCCAGGTTGCCGACCGGTAAACGCTCAGCTGCGCTGAGATTGATGCCTGTCTTGGTCAGCGTCTTAAAACCGGAGACCTGTACCTTGATCGAGTACTCGCCGGGCGACAGAGTGCTGAACACAAAATCGCCCTGGGCATCCGTTTGTGTTTTCCGCTGGGCGCCCGTGGCACGTTGAATGAGGGTTACGTCAGCACCGACGACCGCGGCGTCTGTAGAGTCAACCACAGAACCGACGATGGAACCCGAGATACTCTGACCAAACACCAGACTGCTGCTCAGAAGAACAGCAACTAACAAGCACAGCATTTCCATCCAAACTTTTCTGACTGACATGACTTTCCTCCTTTTGGAATGTCATTGAGTTACAGAGTTTCGTTTCTGAAGTACGCTTTATCCCGTACAGTACGGGAAGGCCCACTTCAATTGTCAAGGTGCTATACAGCCGCGCATTACCATGGAGACATCAGGCGATCCGAAAACACCGTAAACATGGCCATTTGGCGATGCTTAGATGTCCCTTGAATTATGCGCGGCTGTATATTACCTTCTTTATACTCCCAGCACAAAAGCCCGTTGCGCATTCCGATGATGTCGATCAGTCGTTCCGATCTGATGCCGATCAGATCGGAGCGAAGCGACGCAGGCCTCTCTCAGTGTGAACCAGTGATCGACATCCGTCAAGGGGTTTGCTTGTTTTTTTCCTCTTGCTGCATGGGAAGTGCCCGCCTTTCGGCTGCCCGTGTTTT
>JAUYEE010000313.1 GCA_030691545.1 bacterium
CCGTTTTCCGGCGGCAAGCTTTGGCTTTTCGTTGCTTCCTGCGTTGCGATAGAAAACACAACGCGGCCCCTCGCCTCCCACCAGCAGGTCGTTTTTCCCGTCGCCGTCCCAGTCAACCACATAGGGCGACGGCGTGCAGAGAAAACTCCCTTCCGTGGGCTCGATCAGAACAGGCGCCTGAAGCCGGGGAGCCGATTGCGTCCCCACGTTCTTATACAGGATTATGGTGCTCGCGTGCCCGACCAAGAGGTCCTTCAAGCCGTCGCCGTCCCAATCCGCGACATGGATCCTGGAGTTGCCCTCAGCCAGCTCGTGACTCGCAGGGATGGTTTCGTCAACCACAGTGGTTCTGGATACAACGACCAAAGCAGAGCGAAATTTGCGCGTCTTGACAATTTCCTTGGAGGTTTGACTCTGGCCAGAGATAGGCTTGCCGTCCGCGTCGACGAGTTGTCTTTTCTCAAGCTCAGGTTGTTTATCGGTTCCGACGTTGAGGAAGACCGTTACGTTTCCCCGGGCATCGCCAGTAATCAGGTCGTTCTTGCCATCGCTGTTCCAGTCCACAACCTGTGGATAGGCTCCCATGGATCACCCGGAAGGGAGGCCTATCTCTGCGCCTCCCGCTCTCAGGTAGCTGAAATCCTTGAACACCGGGGCCGTGTCGGTGTCTTGATTCAGATACAGCCGGACCTTTCCGCCGGACAACTGCCCAACGATCAGGTCCTTCTTGCCGTCATTGTTCCAGTCGGTCACGCAGGGCACAAGATGTCCGCGATCGATGTCAATAACCTTGCCATCAGCCTCTATCCTTACGCCCTCTCGCATGGCCGCGACCGCCATGGAACAAATCATGGCCAGCACCAACATCGTCAACAAGACCTGAGCGTGGGTCTTCATTTGTCTGTCTCCTTCAATGCCCCGCAATGTTAACACCCCAGCTTATTCCCAGCCCGCCAGAGCCTTTATCGTCCCGAGGCATCGACCCGCAACCGAAATCGGCGCTCTTCCGCGGGAAGTGCAGTCATTCTGAAGAGCCAGCGGCACAATGCCCGTAACTGGGGCCTTCCCTCCTGATAAGACAGAAGTCACTTTGGCGGGCGAAACTTCTGAATCCTGTGGTTGCCGGAATCCACGACGAGTACATTTCCGGAAGCATCAATGGCTATGCCTGCGGGCCGATGGAATTCCCCGTGAGCGGAACCCGGCAAGCCCCACTTTCCCAGAAATCTCCCCGACGGATCGAACTTCTGTATCCGGTTGTTGTTCGTATCCGCGACCAGGATGTTTCCTGAGGAATCCAGTGCAATTCCAGAGGGCCACTTGAGCTCCCCGTCCCCGGAGCCCCGTTTGCCCCACTTCGCAAGGAATTTCCCCGCGGAATCGAATTTCTGAATTCGACCGTTGAGTCCATCCGTAACATAGACGTTCCCCTTCGAATCTACGGCTATACCACCAGGCTGGAAGAGCTCTCCGTCTCCAGAACCTCTCAAGCCCCATTTTGTAAGGAATTTGCCGGAAGCATCGAACTTCTGAATCCGGTCGTTCCACGTGTCCGCGATGAAAACATTTCCCGCTGCGTCAACGGTTATGCCGTAAGGCGACTGGAACTGTCCATCCCCCAATCCCTCCGATCCCCATTTCGCAAGGAACCTCCCGGAGGAATCGAACTTCTGAACGCGGCGATTGGTTGCCTCCAATACAAAGAGGTTCCCCTGGGAATCCAGTGCTATGGCGCTGGGATCGGAGAACTCTCCGTCGCCTTGACCCTTCCGACCCCACGTGCCCGCGAACTTCCCTGTGGAATCGAACTTCTGAATCCGGTCGTTACCGGTATCCGTGACGTAGATGTTTCCCGACGCATCCGCCGCAATGCCGTGCGGACCGCGGAACTGTCCATCGTCGGAACCACATGGACCCCATTTGTCCAGGAGCTTCCCCGAGGGATCAAACTTCTGAATCCGGTCGTTGCCGGTGTCTGCCACATAAACGTTTCCGTTTGCATCCACCGCTACGCTCTCGGGGAGAGAGAATTCCCCATCGCCGGAACCCATAACCTGGCCCCATTCCTGGAGAAACTCTCCCGATGAATCGAGGACCCGAACCCTGTGGCTATGCGAAACGAAGACTTTTCCCGATGCATCTACGGCAATGCCCGTGGGCTGAGTGAATTGTCTCTCTCCCCAGGGGTCAGCCTCAGGGGAACCCCACTTCGCCAGGAACCTCCCCGAAGAATCGACCTTCTGAACCCGGTTGTTGTTGTAGTCGGAGACGTAGATGCTTCCCGCCGTATCCAAGGCGACTCCGTGAGGGAATTTGAATTCTCCGTCTCCCGAACCTTCTGTGCCCCACTTCGCAAGAAACTTCCCAGAGGAATCGAACTTCTGAATCCTGTTGTTCGCGGTATCCGCCACAAAGACGTTCCCCAGGAAATCCACTGCAATGCCGTAGGGGCCGATGCCACCATATCCTCCTTCTCCGAACTCTCCATCTCCCGTGCCTTTCCTGCCCCATCTGGTCAGGAACTTCCCCGAAGAGTCGAACTCCTGCACGCAATAGTTATACGTATCCACGACGAACACGTTGCCCGACGAATCAACGGCCGCGCCACTGGGCCACTCGAACTGGCCTTCTCCCGACCCCTTTGAGCCCCATCTGGCGAGGAATTTCCCCGAGGAATCCAGCTTCTGAATCCTACAGTTCCCCGTGTCCGCGACATAGACGTTCCCGGACGAATCGAGCGCGACGCCGTGGGGTTGCACGAGGTCCCACCCCTTTGGCACATCGGGCCATGCTCCCACAAATGTGTACGTTAAGCCTCCGTCACGCGCTCTTTCAATCTTCTCGTCCTTGGGCTGCGGTATCTCTGCCCCACTGAAGGGCTGTGACGTCAACGCGGACATCACGAGCGCGCCGGCGATGGCCAGAGTCCGGGCGCGTCGGCACTTAACGTTCAGGCAGAGGGGGAGTGAATGAAGCCTTTTTGTCATCATGTCGTTGTTCATCCTTCTTGAGAGTTGTCTTGACCGCTGTGAGACGCCAACGGGCAGTTTCCATTCTCTCAGTCTTAGACAACAAGCCATGTGGAATGTTCCTCTTCTCTTAACCCGACCTCTCGCCTAATCCCACCTCAGGGAGCTGATACCTCAACGTCGCGTGGACATGGAGATCAGGAAATCACAGCTATTGCTTATGGGGCGCCGTCACCTGGCGCCTCTGTTCCTTTCGAAATGGTCCACGTGATGTCGCCCTTTCTCATCCCCAAACCGAGCCCTCTAAAGACGTGGCACAGCTTCACAATAGTCGAGTCGGCGTCATTGAGTCCCGGCGCCCGTGAGTCCAATCTCACGTCCCCCGGGGCAACCTTCGCTGTCCTCCCGTGCCGCTCAACTGTCTCGCCTTCAGAGTTCCGGCGCAGCCGCCGCTCTCGCTCAGAGTGGAGTAGATCAGTGGACTGAAAGTTGGCGTCCATCCCCCCATTATTCTACCGCGAGGAGCCTCCGAACGGCGGCGCGATTCTCGGGTAAGCGTTCGCCCGAGGCATCTGATGAAGACCTCGGCCAAGCCCCACCACGGAGGTCGGTTACAGCCTGAGAAAGAAGAAGCCTTGTTTACCTGCCAGTCTGGTGCTAAACAAATATGGCGCACTGATCCCATGGTCGCAGCGAGGACCGATGTCGCTATTGAAGAGTCTGATTGTCAAGACGTTTGCTGTCCATGCCACCAGTGTCGGTGTCGTGTCCTGTTTTGTCTTTAAGTCAAGTTAAGCACTGAAGTCGTCTATAAGTGGTGGTGGACGGTTGGTCTGGGGCGGGCATTGAAAACGCTACCCCGAGCACCGAGGAGGCTGAAATGAAAAAGGTCCTCGCGACACTGGGATCAGTCCTTATCGTGTGCATGGCACAGGGAGTTTGTGGCGAAACATGGTTCGTGAACAAGAAGGTAAGTGCTTCTGGTGACGGAAGATCGTGGCAAACGGCGTTCAAAACGATTCAGGAGGCGATAGACGCCGCCCCCCATGGCGACGTTGTTGTGGTCGCTGAAGGAACTTACGTCGAGAACGTCCGGTTCAATGGCAAGAATATCACCATCCGCAGCACCGACCCGCTTGACTCAGGTATTGTCGGCACGACCATTATTGACGGCAACGGGGGCGGCCCGGTCATCACGTTTGCCGGAACGGAAGACGCCACTTGCGTCCTATCCGGCTTCACCATCCGCAACGGTTGGAACGCCAACGGCGCCGGAATATTCGGCGGAATTCCCGGTCAACTGACCCACGCTACAATCACAAACAATGTAATCGTGGCTAACCGCGCCAGCAACGCCGGGGGAGGCGTCCTCTACTGCAACGGCATTATTCGAAACAACGTCATCGCCGGCAACGTGGCCCCCTTCGGAGAAGGGCTTTGTGAGTGCGATGGCACTATTGAGAACAACACCATCGTCGCAAACACCTCTGATCATGCCGGCGGCGGCTTAGCCAATTGCGACGGAACAATCCTCAACTGCGTCATCTGGCGTAACTCCGCACAGCAGGGAGCGCAGGTTCCCCAGTGTTCCGAAGCGACGTACTCCTGCATCGAGGACTGGGAAGGATGGGGGGAAGGGAACATAACCGACTTCCCTCACCTCGTTGACCTCCGTGGAGGGGATTACCACCCTCAAAGCTGGTCGCTCTGCGTTGATGCGGGCGACCCGTTGTCCGATTACTCCAACGAGCCGGAACCGAACGGGGAAAGAATTGACATGGGGGCCTATGGCAACACTCCCGAGGCCACCTCCATATCCCCGGACGCCGATGAGGACTATCTGCCCGACGATTGGGAGAGGCATTTCTTCGGCGACCTGACTCCTGGACCGGACGATGACCCGGACGCCGACGGAAACACGAACCTTGCGGAATACGAGGAAGGGACAAATCCTGCCCGTTCCGGCCCATGGTACGTTGACGCATCGGTCGCGGCTCCCGGCGACGGGACCTCCTGGCAGACCGCCTTCAAGACCATTCAGGAAGGAATAGACGCCTCCTCCGACGGCCAAAGAGTCACTGTCGCCCAGGGGACCTATCCGGAGAACATTCTTCTCAAAGGCAAGAACATCACGCTGACGGGCACAAATCCGCTTGATTCGGAAGTCATAGCTAATACCGTCATTGACGGAAGGCAAGGCAGTTCCACTGTCGTCTTCTCCGGTACGGAGGGCGAGACGTGTCTTCTCTCCGGGTTCACGACCCGCAACGGAGTCGGCTTGTACGGCGGCGGAATCCGCGGCAACGGCACTCACGCCATAATCTCCAACAATGTCATCACGGACAACTCAGGACCCATTGCCGGAGGCGCCATGTCCGACTGTGACGGCATGATTCGCAACAACGTCATCGCGCGAAACTCAAGTCGAACCGGCGGCGCCTTCCACTACTGCGATGGCACTATCGAGAACAACTCCATCGTCGGTAACTCCGCGATAGAGGAAGGAGGGGCGACTTACCAATGCTGGGCGGTGATTCGCAACTGCATCGTCTGGGGAAACACCGCCAGCCGCAGCCCGCAGCTTGATGGATGGCGCGACCCGACCTATTCCTGCATCCAGGACTGGCAGAAAGGCGGAGCAGGCAACATATCAACTTATCCGTATTTCGTGGACCCCGAATCGGGGGATTTCCACCTGCGCTCCTGGTCGCCCTCCATTGACATGGGCGACCCTTCGTCCTCCTATTCCCTCGAGCCAATGCCCAACGGCGGACGCATAGACCTCGGCGCCTACGGAAACACGCCGGAAGCGACCTCCAAATCCGCTGACACCGACAGCGACGGCCTGCCGGATGACTGGGAGGTTTTTTACTTCGGGGACCTTTTGGAAAACGGCAGCGCAGACCCCGACAACGATGGGTTCACCAACCATTACGAATACCGGGACGGGTTCAATCCGGCCTTCGCCGACCCCCTCGCAAAGAATCTCAACAAGGGGATTTTATACCGGACGATTCAGGATGCCATTCGAGATTCGGAAGATGGAAATGAGATTGTCGTCTATCCGGGCGTGTACAGGGAGAGCATCAACTTCGGCGGCAAGAGCATTGTTCTGCGCAGTGGCCTCCGGCCAACGCCCTCTTTCAGTGGTCTCGCCATCATACAGGGCAATCAGAACGCCCCGGTTGTTACGTTCAGCGGGAGTGAGCGCGACACCTGCATCCTATCTGGCTTCGTCGTCCGCGACGGCACCGTCGGCATCCTCGGGGGGACTTCCGATAATCCCACCCATGCCACCATTCGCAACAACATCATTGCCTGGAACTCCACTGAGGGATTGCTTCATTGCCACGGAGTCATCGAAAACTTCACCATCGTCGGCAACGGCGCCGACGGGCTGAGGGACTGCAAGGGCACGATAGAAAACTGCATCATCTGGGGCAACGGCGATGGAAGCCAGGTCTCGGATTGCAGCCTGCCGGACTACTGTTGTGTTCAGGGTTGGAGTGGAAGAGGCGTAGGGAACATCGCTGATAAGCCGGGTTTTGTTGATAAGGAGAACGGTGATTTCAGGCTTTTACCCTCTTCGCCGTGCACAGATGCGGGTAAGAACTCCTCATGGGGGCTGGGTATTCGTATCCGTCCGGTAGACACAGGGGGACCTTGGCATAGATGTTGACGGTGGGGAATCAGGCAGGGATATTCTGGCTG
>JAUYEE010000080.1 GCA_030691545.1 bacterium
AAAAGGAATGTCAGCAAGAGCAAAGTCCCGTCCAAGCAGACTCCCACTATGTGCAAGGGGATGATCCGCCGAAGGCCCGTCAGGATGGTTCTGAAATAGTTACTCACCAAGCTGAGGGGAAGACTCAACATGCCGACCAACACAAGCTCGATAGGGACGCCGGGCACCAGGCGTCTCAAGCCGCCGCTCACAGCCATAACGACGACAATAACCGTCCCCGCGATTGAGCCGAGAACAGCGAATGCCATTGAGTTGGCTGACAGGCTCGCCACGCTCAGGCGCCGAGACCCTGCGAAATAAACATTCGCCGCACCGATGCCAGCGCTCAGGAAAAGCGCGAGCATCCCCGGGAGAAGCGATGCCAGGGCTACGATCCCTTTCCCCTCGCGCCCCAGCCAGCGCGCGATGATAGCGCTTGACCCGATGGCTAAGGCCAATCCTATCACCTGTCGGAGGAAGGTGGCACCGACCTGCTGCTTGAATTCTCCTCGTAGAAACCCTCGCATATCCTCACCGCTTCTGGGCGAACAGAATGCTGACCCCCGGCCAGGTTCCCCCGACACGGCGAAACGCACCGTTCGGCAGACACCAGCAGGAATCAATCACACGGTCAAACGACTCAGCTCTTCGTAACGAAGATAACCTCGCCGGAGCACAAGCGCTGTGCTTGCCGAGCGCTGAAGGGGCGCTCCTCTGCTCGTAGGCCTCAGTGAGGGCTTTGACCTCGCTGCGGCTTGTCCCTCTTGCCGGCACGCCAAAGGGGGCTCCCGTGTGCAAAAAAAACCCGGATGGCACATCCGGGTCCGCGCCGAAGGATGAGTCTCACGACTTGCGCCGCCCTTTGTCGCAACGTCCCTCGAAAACGCCGCAAAGTCCGAGAGAATCCATGCCATTCAATAACTATAGTGGCCCTGATACGTTGCGAAAGCGAACAGTCCTCGGCTCGCCGCAGCACGAAAACGTCATCACGAAAGGCGACGGGCACCATTGAGTGACGCCGACATGCTCCCAGAAGCTTGGCGAACGTTTGCTTATTGCAGTGCATACCTTCAACCTCTGGCACGCCAGCCGTGCAGTCGTGCTCGTCGGAAGTCCTGAAAAGCGGAGTATGAACGACGACCACCCCCCCGTGCCGAAGAGATTTGCGAGCCCGGGCGTAGACCTCGTTTATCTCCCATCGCGGGATGTGCTCGACCACGTCGAGGAGAAAAACAACATCGAACTCCGCGTCGAAGGTGATGCTATTGGCCTCCTGCTGCAGTAGTTGGAGGCGATCGCTCTGGATCCAGCTTGTAACAATGTCCAGAGCAGCCCGACTGAAATCTATCCCGACCACATGCGCCGCGTCGCTCCCGAGAGAAAGGTACAGCATCTCGCCCCGGCCACACCCGATGTCCAGAACACTCTTCCGACAGAACCCGCCGATCTCGGCAGCCGTGACTCGAAGGTACCCAACGAAACGCGGCGCGATGCCGCCCAATCTGAACTCTTCGTAGCCTGCCACGCCCACTGGCTTTCCCGTCGTAGAAGTCGAACCAAGGAAATATGCGCGTGTGTACTTATCTCTCAGGTAGCCCATTTCTTCCTCAGATGATCAAGCGCTTCGGGGAGACCCGCGCCGTCATCGCCACAGACGGGCGACCACGCGCGCACGGCCCACTCCACGCACCCAGGGGGCGCTTGATCGCTTTTGATCGTCTCAATCCTGAGCACCCGGGCGGTCTCCGACTCGCCCCATCACCTGACTACTCCCTCCGCGCGCGAGCCAGTGTAATTTGTTCGAGTACACCCTGAGCCCTTCGACTGTCAAACCCGCACACCGCTAAGAAATTCAGGCATTCCCTGCTTGCCTCGGCGACATGGAACGGCCAATTGGCGGCATCAGGGGCCGGGATAGGTCTGTTAACGATGCATTCATCCTTATCGCGCACCGTCCCATAACGGGCTTCGTTAACCCGAGTTCGAGCAAACCTCTTGAGCCAGGGAGGAGTGCAGACACTCAATAGCGGGACAAGCCACCCCAGGTAAACACGGAAAGGACGCTGTTTCCATTTTCGCCTATAGAATGCATACTCCCGCGGGCTTCCTCGCACACCTATGACCTCGACCGAGGGGAAATACACCCGTAAGAACCTTCGCAGTGCACCAAGCCTGTATTCACGTAGGTGCTCGGAATTCCAGGGACGTTGCAGCGGGAGCAGCCTCAGCGATCTATTCGGCGTCGTCAAGAGGAGAATTCCGTCCCGCGTAAGAATCCTCCTTATCTCGCAAAGGAGTGCACCTGGTTCCGGGACGTGCTCAATGACCTCAAAACATGTCACCACCTCAAAGCTGTGATCCCTGAAGGCGAGTCTCTGGGCGTCCATCGCGAATATCCCGGCGAGTTGGGAACCGCCACACAAGCTCGATGCATGACGAAGTCTTGTTGTGTCGAGATCTGCAGCCGCAAGTTGCCTTGCGCCTTGAGCCAGTAACAGCCAGGAACCGTGTCCCCAACCGCAACCGACGTCGAGCACGGATTTCCCCCTCACGACTCTGGATGCGAAGACATACGGCGCCAGAATCCGCATGAATTCAAGATTATGAATGTATTGCGGTTTTGGAGGAAGTTCCATGTCGCGCCCTTCGGTCTGCCAGGCAGGCCAGGTATACCTTATGGATTTTCTCTCCCACCCGTTGCGGGCTGAAAAGCTCATTTGCGTAACGCGAAATCTCGCCTCGGTCAAAGCGACCCAGGTTGTTCAGCATGAAGTTTATCCCCTCGCATAAAGCCTGCTCGCTCGCTGCAGGAACAACGAGACCAACGCGATGCGTAACGAATTCTTCCGGTCCACCACAGCGCGTGGTCAGAACCGGCGTACCACTTGCCAACGCCTCCGCTGCCACTACAGAAAATGTCTCGAACAGGCTAGGCACTATCAGAAGATCCGCCGTGCGCATAAGCTCAGCCACATAAGCCTTAGGTTTAAGACCATGGAACGTGACCCTGTCCCCAAGGTCAAGTTCCTGCGCGAGTTGAACGTAATCCTTCCGTGCGGGTCCATCCCCTACGACGTCCAGTCGCCCGTCTTGCCGTTCACGCCCTAATTGCGCAAGGGCACGCAACAAATAAGAGATACCCTTCGTGTGAGCAGGCGAGAGCAACGCGACCGTCAGCAAACGTCTCCATTGCCCCCGTCTTTGCGAAACAGGAGCAGGATGAAACAGCCGCGTATCCACGACGTTGGGCACAATCTGAAACCGAGCTTTGATCCCATAGCCCACTATAGCTTTCTGCAGGCTTCTGCTTACCGGCGCCACCAAATCGGCCCAGCGAAAGGCCAGGCGGGCCTTCCATACCTCGAGTCTCTTCAGTGCTCTCCTCGGGAAGGCAGTGGAATGCTCCGCAGCTATCACGGGAATCCCGCACAGCCTTCCGATTAGCACCGCTGGCACCGCCGCTTCGTAAACGTGCGCATGAATCACGTCTGGCCGAAAGCCGCTGCGGACTATCCAACGGTACGCTCGCCACACGCTCCAAACATAGAACACAAACCACAGCTTGGGAATCGGAAACGGGAGGGGCCAGACCCTGCAAGTTGGGATGTTCGCCGTCAGTGCCTCGTCCGACTCCCTCTCTATCCGCCACAGCCTCCTGTTCCTCTCCGGGTCCGGTCTGCAGCAGTGAAGGACCATCACACCGTCGTAAAGCTGTACGGCCTTGGCGTGCTCCCGAACGAAGACACCCCGAACAGGGCTTTCCTTGTCTGGATACCATGCGGTAATGAATAAGGTCTTAAGGCGCTTCACAATAGGCGGCGAGGGATTCAGTCTTGGCTCCCTGCGAGTGCGTCGGAGTCCATGATGCGGGCGTCGTCCCGATCCGAAATGCTGCCATCTGCTATCTTCTGCCCTGTGACAAGAAATGAACTGCCTTCTTTCGCGGCGAAGCGCTATCCTCCGTGGCTAATGGGGTCCGCCTTGTCATGCGAATCAGGTCCATAGCCAGCTCTTTCGGATAAGATGCCATGCACGAACAGCTCGTGTCAATGAAATCGTGTAACTACTCCAAGCGTGCTCCGCCAAACGAGGCTTCGCCTGGCGCCGATGATTGAGTAGAGGGCGGACACTTTGGAAGCAGTATTACCCGGAAAGCGGGAAGGGGCGAACTCCATGCCCTCCGAGGACCATTCCCAACGGCTCGACATGCGGGCCGCGCTCCCACACTCGAGAGGGAATGTCCCGTTCAGGGACAGACGCTACGGCCGAACACCATCCGACAAAAGCTCGTAAAGACGGAGCAGGCGTTCCGATGTCTTATCCCAGTTGTACTTCTCCGAGGCGGCTTTTCTGCCCGCCTCGCCGAGTGTTTTGCGCGTCGCTGGGTCCCTCAGCTTCAATACGGTTTCCGCAAACGAATTGCTATCGCCAGCTTTGAAGACTGCCCCGGCGCCGGTCTCCTCGATCATCCGCCGGAGTGACCGACAGGAGCTGACGACGACCGGCTTGGCCATGAGCATGTACTGGAACAGTTTGTGCGGGCCGCTCGCCTCTGTCTGCTCGGTCGAGATGTGAGGCACGATGCACACATCGCTGGCAGCAATATAGCTGGGGACTTTTTCGAACGTCACCCAGCCAGTGAGAAGAACCCTGTCATCCAGAGCCATCGTTTCGGCGAGAGACCGCAACTGAGGCATCATTTCACCGTCGCCGACGAGGAGCAACCTTGCGTTAGGAATATCGCGCAGGAGGCGCGGCATTGCCCGTACAACCACGTCCAGACCACGATGCGGGGCGAAACTTCCGATATAAGATATGACGAAGTCGCCTCTGAACCGCTCCACTAATCTGTCGTCAACCGGCAAAGAGAGGAATTGATCAACGTCCACGGTGTTTTCGATCACGGTAATCTTCTCCGGGCGGATGCCTTTTGCGACAACGCGTTCTTTCATCTCGTCCACCACAACCAGGACGTGGGCACAACGTCTCCCCCAGCGCCGTTCAAGTCGCTCCCACCTGTTCGGCCACATGAAACGTTCTGCCAGTCTCGGTTTGCGGCGGGCAAAGGCGCTTCTGGCAAGGGCAGGATAATTCTCGTGCAAATCAGCAATTACCGGTATGCCTCTCCTCCTCGCAAAAGCCAACACTGTTCCTACCATGGCGAGGTCGTGCACGTGGAAGGCGTCAATGCGATGCGTCCGGAGGAGCTTATGTATGGCTTTTTTCCACTGGAGGTCACGCAGCGTTAGCACGTATATAAAGGCGTTGAGCTTGCGGATGGGAAAACAGCGAAGGGGGGCTATCCGGATGATCTCCATCCCGTTCCAGGAGGATCTGGCAGGTCTGTTCTCCGTGCGGCTACAAAGGAGGAAAATGCGATGCCCCGCGGAGATAAGGGCCCGAGCCTCCTTCTCGACACGGATATCGGGAGGGAAATCTATCCCGTTAAGGACCATGCAGATGTTCATCAATGCCTGCGTCTCAGACGAAACCGTTGAAGAGCAAGATGGTTCTCTCTCGCGAAGACGCCGAGGAAGGAGCATGTTCGATTGAGGTTCACCTATCCCTTCGTTTTCTCTGACTCAGGAAAGAAGAATGCCGAGGATCTGTCCCGCGGCGTCTCCGTCGCCATAGAAATCGCCCCTGCGGGTCGGCGCGGATGCCTTCGCGACCGCTTCCTCGATTTTCTTTTCATCGGCGCCGGTTTATCTATACTGAAATGGTAACGACTACCGGGTCGCCAAAGGGGCCGAGACGCATTCTCCTGTCGAAGTATTGTGCCCTGTACGCGAGAGTTAGTGCCTTGTCGCCACGGATGACATGCGTATAGGGTGAATTCGTATCATCGGCGAGCCACGTCCATTCGTCCTCAGTTTCCGGCAGACCTCCGATGTGATACCAT
>JAUYEE010000059.1 GCA_030691545.1 bacterium
CAGTTTGAGGAAGTGATTTCCGAGAATGGTGTCCAGGTCGCAAGACCCGTAATGCTCCAAAAGCTTATCTCTTGCTTCCTTCGTGAATCCCATAGACCAGGGGATGTAGGGAGGCTTTCCTCCTTCGAGAACCAGCCGGACGACTTCCCGCTTTGTCACGGTGCGTTTCCAGACTCATCGGTTTTGACGTTACACGGCGAACCAGTGAAGCCGATTATAGCATCATTGCCTGGTGAAGAAGCTGCCATTTCGCCCAGTGAGACCCGGCGCGAATGCTATCGGGCAGCGTCGTCGAGGAATGTTTCTCTTGTCCCCTCGCCCGGAATGATGGAAAATTGGTGTACACGGAAGTCACGATTTCATCGGAACATGTCGACACAGAATGACAATGCCCCAGGGAACCATATTTGACATCAAGCGGTTTGCGATTCATGACGGACCCGGAATCCGCACGACGGTTTTCCTGAAGGGGTGTCCCCTGCGATGCTCGTGGTGCCACAATCCCGAGGGACAGAACCCGGACCCCGAGCCTGCGATGCCCGTCGTGGCGGTTCCTGACTCCTCTGAGCGGAGCCCGGATGAGATTGTCGGCCGAGTCCTCGAGGTGGAGGACGTCGTGAAGGAACTGGAGAGCGACATTCTGTTCTTTGACGAATCAGGCGGCGGCGTGACGTTTTCCGGGGGCGAGCCGTTCGCCCAACCCGAGTTTCTCGATGCGCTTCTAGATGCGTGCCGTACGAGAAAGCTGCATACGTGTCTCGATACATCAGGGTATGCGCCCGCAGAGCTTTTTGCTCTTTTCAGGGACAGAGTGGACCTTTACCTTTACGACCTGAAGCTTATGGACGACGCAGAGCATCAGAAATACACTGGCGTGTCCAATCGCTCCATCCTTGACAACTTGAGAACCCTCGATGAACTTCAGAGGAAAGTCGTCGTTCGTTTTCTCGTCATTCCGGGACTGACAGACACGGAAGATAACATCTCCGCCACCCTCGGTTTTCTCGCCTCCTTGAGGAATCTGAGGGACGTTTCTCTTCTCCCATATCACCGGATTGCCGCAGAGAAATACAGACGTCTGCGGCGGAAAAACGAAATGGAGGGTCTTTCTCCTCCGTCAGACGAGGTGATGAAATCGCTTCGGACTCGCTTCGAGAGTTGCGGCATGAAGGTCACGATAGGAGCCTGAAAATGAATGAGAGAATCGAGAAGCTGAGGGAACTCAGCCTGAACCAGAAACCTTCTATCTCTGTCGAGCGTGCCATTCTACTCACGGAATTCTACCGCAACGATGTCGCAGAAAGAGTGTCTGTGCCTGTGAGACGCGCGCTGGCCTTCCAGCATATCCTACAAACTAAGACGCTCTTCATTGGCGACGGGGAACTTATCGTGGGAGAAAGGGGGCCTTCGCCAAAGGCGACGCCGACCTATCCAGAAATCTGCATTCACACGTTGAAGGACCTCGACATTCTTCACAGTCGAAAGCGCATTCCGTACCTCGTTGATGATGAAACCAGAAAGATATACGAGACCACACTCATCCCGTTCTGGAAGGGGAAATCTCTCCGAGACCGCATCTTCCAGGAGATGTCTGACGAGTGGAAAGCCGCGTACGACGCGGGAATGTTCACGGAGTTCATGGAACAGCGCTCGCCCGGCCACACGGCTCTGGGTGACAAAATCTACACGAAAGGTGTTCTCGACCTGAAGGAAGACATCCGGGAGGGCGTGACGCGGCTCGATTTCTACAATGACCCACAAGCCTACGACAAGATGGAAGAACTCAGGGCGATGGACATTGCCGCCGACGCTCTGATGCTCTACGCGCGGCGCCATGCAGAGCGGTTGCAGCAATTGGCTAAAACAGAAAAAGACGACAAGCGAAAACGCGAACTCCAGCGGATGGCGGAGATTTGTCAGCATGTTCCGGCTCACGCCCCGAGGACTTTCTATGAGGCTCTCCAATACTACTGGTTCGTCCACATGGGCGTCATCACGGAGGTGAATCCGTGGGACTCGTTCAATCCGGGAAGGCTGGATCAGCATCTCTATCCTTTCTACAAGAGGGAACTCGAAGCCGGAACGTTGACTGAGGAAGAAGCGAGGGAGTTGCTGCAAGCGTTTTGGATCAAATTCAACAATCAGCCCGCCCCGCCAAAGGTGGGCGTGACGGCCGAAGAAAGCAGCACCTACACGGATTTCGCCTTGATCAATCTGGGCGGCGTCCGAGAAGACGGCTCCGATGCCGTGAACGAGCTTTCGTACCTTATTCTCGATGTCGTCGAGGAGATGCGGCTTGTTCAGCCCAGCTCGATGGTTCAACTGAGCAAGAAGAACCCCGACCGTTTTCTGGCGCGCGCCCTGAAAATCATCCGCACGGGCTTCGGGCAACCCTCCGTCTTCAACACGGACGCCATTGTTCAGGAACTGGTTCGGCAGGGCAAATCTATCGAGGATGCACGATGCGGCGGAGCAAGCGGGTGCGTCGAGAGCGGCGCCTTCGGGAAGGAAGCTTACATCCTGACCGGATATTTCAACTTACCAAAGGTCCTGGAGGTCACACTGAATAACGGCATAGACCCGCAAACGGGCAAGAGAATTGGCCTGGAGACGGGCGATCCCACGACCTTCCAAACCTTTGACCAACTCTTCGCAGCGTTCCGAACTCAGTTGCGGCACTTCGTTGACATCAAAATCCGAGGAAACAACATCGTTGACAGGCTGTATGCGAGATATATCCCGGTTCCATTTCTGTCCCTCTTCATTGATGATTGCATCGAGAGAGGCAAGGACTATCACGACGGCGGCGCCCGATACAACACCAGCTATATCCAAGGTGTGGGGCTTGGAACGGTGACGGACGCCATGACCTCGCTCAAGTACAACGTTTTCGACAAGGCGCACGTGA
Organism: bacterium; assembly: GCA_030691545.1. Classification (GTDB taxonomy): domain Bacteria; phylum Auribacterota; class JABMQX01; order JABMQX01; family JABMQX01; genus JAUYEE01. The sequence goes on from JAUYEE010000059.1 coordinate 2,909, forward strand.
CGATGGGGAATCTTTTGCACACCCTCAAGACCGATTTCGGCGAGGACGGGCAACTGAGGCATCGGTTTCTGAACGAGACGCCGAAATACGGGAACGACGATGACTACGCCGACGACATCATGAAGCAGACTTTCACTGCCTACTATGATGCGGTTGACGGGCGGCCGAACCCGAGAGGCGGAACCCACAGAATCAATCTTCTTCCGACCACGGTTCACATCTACTTCGGCAGCAAGGTTGGAGCTCTCCCCGACGGAAGGAAAGCCGCGGAACCGTTGTCTGAAGGAATCTCGCCGGTGCAGGGAGCCGACCGAAAGGGTCCCACGGCTGTTCTCAAATCGGCAGCGAAAATGGACCATATCCGAACCGGAGGAACGCTCCTGAATCAGAAGTTCACCCCTCAGCTTCTTTCCGACGATGAGGGAATCGCGAAGATGGCCCACCTGATTCGGACGTATTTCAGGATGGACGGTCACCACATCCAGTTCAATGTCGTCACAGCCGAAATCCTCCGCGACGCCCAGGAGCACCCGGAGAAATATCGGAATCTCATTGTTCGTGTCGCCGGCTACAGCGATTATTTCGTGGGGCTGGGAGCCGATTTGCAGAACGAGATTATAAAGCGAACAGAACATCAAGGGTTCTAATTGGAAGCAAGAAATGTGAGGATTGGCCACATGCAGTTGTCACGCATCCAAGACAGACGACCAGGTCATCGTACCGGAGAGCACAGCCCTAAGCGGAAAGGAAGACACCCCTGGGCGATTTGGATTTTTCCATTCAGCGGCCTATTCGCGCTGGTCTGGTTCCTGATCCGCGTGATTCCTAAACCATCACGAGCGACATACCCCTGCCAGCGGGTAGCTTTCCCGTTGGCTTCCGGCTTCGTCGTCTGGCTGGTGGGCGGCCTCGCTTCGGTCAAGCTTTTCCGCAGGGCGAAACGAAGCTTTGGGCGGTCCCGCTACGTTCTTGGGGCGCTCCTCGTTTTGGTCGCGGTGGCGGTGGCTGTCTTGACTCAGAACCTGGCGACCGACCGAATCGTTCTGGCGGAGGCGCCTCTGGCGAATGATCCGATCGGCGTTGCCCAGGGGATTCGTCCGGGGCGCGTCGTTTGGGTACACGACCCGGATGCAACGGACTGGGCTGGCCCCGGCGACGGATACTGGTGGCAAAGCAATCACACCGACCAGCCGGTTGTGGACCGAATGATGTCGGAGGCCATTCGCGAGTTGACAGGGGAGACCGCAGACGCCGCCGCATGGAACAAGCTCTTCACATACATCAACCAGAAACGCGGAAAGGGAGACGTCGGATACCAGCCCGGCGAGAAAATCGCCATCAAGGTGAATTTCGTGGGGTTTATCTGGAATAGTGGCGGGGTCAACCCGAACACATACAACCTCGACAGCCAGAGAAACTACATGAACACCTCCCCCCAGGTCATGCTCGCTTTGCTACGACAGCTTGTGCGAACCGTCGGCGCCGCAGAATCCGACATCTCCATCGGCGATACAGTCACCTATTTCGCAAACGAGTACTACAACATCCTCCACAGTGAATTTCCGGATGTGCAGTACGTTGACTTCGCCGGGAAATTCGGCCGCGTTCAAGCGAGACGTTCCAAAGTCCCCTTGTACTGGAGCTCCCACCCGCAAGGAACTCGGCAGGATTTCGTGCCGGTTCATTACGCCGAGGCCGAATACCTGATCAACCTGGCGAACTTCAAGTCTCATACAGGGGCAGGGGTGACCCTCTGCGCGAAGAACCATTATGGTTCCATCATCCGATTGCCGGCGGAGGGTAGTTACTACGACCTGCACACGAGCGGCTTTGCGAGCGGTATGGGCAAGTATCGGAATTTCGTTGATTTCATGGGCCATGCCCATGTCGGCGGGAAGACGATGCTCTATCTCATTGACGGACTTTACGCCGGCGTCCATCCGAGGGACCAGGCGCCGCTGAGGTGGAATTCCTCTCCATTCAATGGCGACTGGACCTCGAGCCTGTTCGCGTCTCAGGACCCCGTCGCGATTGACTCGGTCGCCTTCGATTTCCTCTGGACAGAATGGAGCGATTATCCTCACATGTCAGGGGCGGAAGATTATCTTCACGAGGCAGCGCTCGCGGACAATCCCCCGTCTCGAACCTTCTACGACCCGGACCATTCCGGCGACGTCCAACGACTCCCAAGTCTCGGCGTTCACGAGCACTGGAGCAGCGCTGCAGAGAAGCAATACTCGCGCAATCTCGGGACAGGCGAAGGCATCGAATTGATCGCCGTTGAAGGGACCTTCCCGACCGAGTTTCTTGTTGAGGGCCTCCAGTTGGACCCGGAAGGGACGCTCTCGTTGACCTGGGAGAACCTCGGCTCCAAGTTCGTGTACAGTGTGGAATATGCCGACGCGCTGACAGGAGGCAACTGGCAGCTTGTTCCGCCCATCGAGCAGTGGCCGACGACCGCGACGACCTGGACTGATGGCCTGGCGACCGGCTCGCCGGAGCGTTTCTACAGAATCAAAACCACTGCTCCAAGCAGTCTTCCCCTGCGCTGAAAAGCCCGTCTGCCAGCGGAGCGCGTCGGAAGAGCAGCCCGGCTATCGGACCAATCTACGAAGGAATTCCGCACTTTTGCGGATGTTCTCGTCCGTGCCGTAGCACTCGATGGAGACGACGCCGCTCCAGTCGCTCTTCTTAAGGTATTCCATGCACTTCTTGATGTTCTCGGCGTTCACCCCGCCGCCGATGGGCACCATACTGCATGCGATGCCCGTCTCCTCTCCGCGCACGGCGTCCGCCAATTCCTTGCTGACGTCCTTAATGTGCGCGTGGGACAGATACTTTCGGAATATCTTCAAGTACTCGAGCGGGTCCTTGCCCGAAATGAAGGTGTTACCCGTGTCGAAGTTGAACCGCAGGTACTCCGACTCGAAGTGGGAGAAGAGGTTCTGCATGAATTCCGCGTCGGTCGTGTACGGGCCGTGCGGTTCCACATTGATGATTACCCCGTAGTCCTCCGCCCACGACAGGCACTGCCGATAGTTCGCGCACGTGATGGCGAACACCTCGTCCTTCGTGAATCCTTCGATCTCCAGGGCGCCATCCACCGTGTCCACCATGGGGCAGCCAAGTTCCGCGGCAAACCGGATGGACTGCTGCACATACTGAACACCAAACGTTGACCCGTCCGGCCCCATGAGCGGATACGATCCGTCAATCTGCGAGACCATCAGTCCCTTTTCTTCGCAGTACCGCCTCAGTGCTCGCGGGTTCGATTGCAGTGAAATCCCCGGCTCGTAACCCATCGCCTGGATGAAGTACTGCCCGTGAATCACTGCGAACTCGATGTGCTTGAGGCCGTACTTGACCGCCGTCTCCGCAGCCATCTGAAAACTCCCGCTCAGCGGCCGCCAGTTGTCCGTATGAAGTCCCAGCTCGATCATCTCTCATCTCCTTCACATGTTTCAGAATGCCATTTGCTCGTGCTGCATCCTCAAAACGCTTCCTCTTCGCCAACCCCGAGGACGACCTTGAGCCGTTTTTTGGCATCGGCGATCTCTTCTCCCGATTCGCGAGGGCGGTCCACCCTGTGCTTCTCGCAAAGCTCGAAGAACCGCTTCGCCAGTGGCCGCATCGCTTTCGCAGGCTCATCGTCGGCCAGTCGGCTGCTGACATACCACACCGGCTCCAGAGCGGCTCGGTACGCGCAAACGGACGCCCGCTCAACCCGCGACCGAATCTCATCGCTGTCGGCCAGAGACAGCGCCCTCGTGAACAGCTCAACTCCTGCCTGCGCATCGCTCTCGTCCAGCCCGTAGTCGCTCAGCCGTCCGAAGCAGTTGTGATGTTTCCCGCTGGCCTCCGCTCTGTCGTGGACGCGCTGGACAAACTCGCGAATCGGACCCGCGGCTCGCCCATAGTGCAGCTCTAAGAACTCGTTCATCACGTCTTCTCCGTTTCGCGTCGGGTCCCACAGGAGGTTGCTGATGATGTACGCGCGCAACTCCGACAATTCCGCTCCGTACGCGTTCCCGGCAGCCTGCATGAAGACTCCCTTGGCTCCGTTCGCCACGAAGTACTGGATGTTCGGCTCGATGACTCTCAGATTCGGACACGGCAGCAGGTAGTTGCTGAAGTTCGTGTTATAGTTCCAGATGTAAATGTTGTCGCAGATTTCGCCCCACTGTCTCATGTCCTCGCAGAACGCGATGTTCTTGGCGCAGTTCGGGTCGTCAATCGGGTGAATCAGGCAGCACTCGATGCTGCACAATTGAATCTGGACGTTTGGGCGAGGCTTGATGGTGCGCGGCGGCTTGCGCGAGTACCAGTACGACAGCGTTCCCACTTTCACGTCCGGATGCTTCTCTGCGACCGCGTCCGCGACGGCGTTCACAAACGTCAGGAGCGACCCCATCGGTGTGCCTTCCCGCTCGTCAATCGCGGCGCAGTTCGGGCACTGGCAGTACTGGGCATTATCGTTCTGACTGACCGAGATGTTGCCTGCTTCCGGGTGCCCCTCGATCTCCTTCATCACCGCCTCGGTCACAATTCGCAGCACGTCCGGATTGGTCAGGCACGGCTCGTTGTCGTAAGAATCGTTCCCGCCCTGGGCGAGCCGCTTCCCATTGCGAAGGCAGTAGTATTCAGGATGCTCCTTCCCATATTTCGACGATGGAATCTGGTAAGCAAAGCTGTGACTGATCAGCCGTTGCCGCCCCCTCCCGCCGAGATTTGGCTCGTTTCCCACCGTGTTGACTCTCAACCGCGCTGCAAACGCCGCGTTGCGATTGACCTCGCCATAGTAAGCCCATCGCATTTCAAACGGAGAGCGGTAACTGCGATCCACCGGCCCGACGATCCTCCACTTTCCCACCGGCGGCACATGCGTGTGCTCCGCAGTCAGAAAACGCACACCGAGGTAATCCTCTAAGAACGTGTACACGCCGTAGAGGGTCCCGCGAGGCCGTCCTCCTGCAATGGCGACGTTCCCATCACGAATCACGATGCGCAGGTCTTCCTCCCCGAACTCGTCCGTCGCGAAACCAACGTTGCTCTCGCGCATCGCTTTTCCGGGTCCGATGAACGCGTGGCGGTCCGGCCGGTCCGTTTGTAGCGCAGGCGTCCCTGTCTGCTTTTCCGCGCTTCGGACAATGGGCAAGGTATGCCCCGTCGCCAGGGCAAGATGTCGCTGAAACTCCTCGGCGGCATACACCTCGCTGGGGATCGCCTCTTCGTCGAGAACGATGTCCCAGCCCTCCATCTTCGCGAGGTTCACGCCTCGCGGCGCCTCACCCTGTGCGAGGCAGCACATCAAGAGCAGTGCAATCGTCACAAGTTGCACCATCAAAGTAGCGCGGGCGTCCCCGCCTGCCTTCCCTCTTTCCATAATTCATTTTCTCCTTTCCCATGGTTGCACCGTGAAAATGCCCATAGGCTGATTTCCTTTCGTGTCATGGAACTACCAAAAGCCCGGTTCGTACCGATCCCTGTGCAAGCTGCTCGACACAATGCGCCGCCGCTCGTCGCCTCTTCCCTCTCGCCCCCGTGCGGTGTGGCCGACTTCAGCCAGGTAGCGCAGGCGTCCCCGCCTGCATCGGATACACAATGGTCATTTTCTCATCGTTCGTCAAGAGCGAGATGTTCGAAAAGCCAAAGTCATGGAAGGCGGGGTGACTGCATCCCGACGCGATAAAAAGCGTTCTTGCCACATCATGATGTGGGCTGGTACAACCGTGGGTGCACGCGACGGAATCGCAGGCTGTGCACCTCAGTCCGGCTTATAGAAAGCGCCAGCAGCCAAAAAAGACAGACGCGGGCAACGTCGTTCCTCCGAGTGCTTTTGTCCCGCGAATCAAAATTCCGCTCGAGGAGACAAGATGATGAGCGTTCGAGCATTCTCGACCGTTTTCCTGCTCTTTCTCGCCACCGGAGTCCTCCTGGCGGATGAAACGGGGCGCACTTCAGAGGACGCGGCCTTCCTGCCAGGGACGCAACTGCTGACTACTCAGGGTGACATCGCGTCGGAGATGGTCGCGGGGATAGATCGTTTCCTTCTTGGCGAGATCGAAAAGTGCGTCGAGCGCCGCGCACAGCATTGGAAACGCGACTTCTCCTCCGCGGGAACCTACATGCGCTCGATCGAGCCAAACCGCCAGCGTCTCGCACGCATCATCGGGTTGCGCGACGAACGCGTCTCCTTCGACGCCATGGAGCTTGTGGGGACGACAGCCCAATCAGCTCTTGTCGGTGAGGGCGAGAGCTACAGGGTCTTTGCGGTGCGCTGGCCCGCTTTCGGCGACGTGCACGGCGAGGGATTGTTGCTCATTCCAAAAGATGGCGCGCCAATCGCCCACATTATCGCCATTCCCGATGCCGATCAAACGCCCGAATCGCTCGTCGGACTGGTGGAAAGCGTCCCCCCCGAATCGCAATATGCCCGCCGCCTCGCGGAAGGCGGCTGCCGTGTGGTTGTCCCGGTTCTCATTGACCGTCGCCTCGAGAAGAGGCAATCGCCCGAGGGCGGTTCTTCGGTCACCCTGACAAATCGCGAGTATCTTTATCGCCCCGCCTTTGAGCTTGGCAGACACCTGCTTGGCTACGAGGTTCAAAAGGTCCTTGCCGTCGTGGACTGGTTTGCCAAAGACGTTCGTGACGAGGACGCGAGGATCGGCGTCATTGGCTGGGGAGAAGGCGGGTTTCTTGCTCTCTATTCGGCAGCACTGGACGTCCGAATTGACACCGCCTGCATCAGCGGATATTTCACCTCACGCCAGAATATCTGGGAGGAGCCGATTGACCGGAATGTCTTCGGTTTGCTGGAGCAGTTTGGTGACGCCGAATTGGCCAGCATGATTTCGCCTCGGCCGCTGATTATCGAGGCAGCGAGGGGGCCCGGGCTTTCTTTTCCCGGTCTCGGCGGGGCGCCAGGTAAATTAGCCACCCCTGCCCTTGATGACGTTCGTCGTGAGGCGGAACGGGCACGCCAGTTCGTCGTGGGCCTTGACCCGGTGCCGCGCATTGAGTTGGTCGTCAGCGGCGACGGCGCCGGGCCTTACGGAACGGATGGAGCATTACGAGCATTACTGGATTCTTTCTCTCCTGGCCCGAGTCTCGTGGCTTCAGACGAGCCGCCGAAGCCTCTCCGGAGGGACTTCGATACCACCTCGCGCCAGCGCCGCCAGGTTCACGAGATTGACCGCCACAACCAATGGCTTCTCCGCGAAGGTCCTTATGTCCGCACTGACTTCTTCAAAAATCTCGATACGAGCTCGCTTGATAACTACAGCAAGACTGTAGAGTGGTATCGCGACTATTTTCGTCGTGAAGTCATTGGCGAGTTCGAGTACGAACTTCTCCCCGCAAATCCCGGCTCCCGCAAAGTGTACGAAAAGCCGCAATGGACCGGTTACGAGGTCGTCGTGGATGTTTTCCCCGATGTGATTGCCTACGGCATTCTTCTGTTGCCGAACGACCTGCGGGACGGCGAGAGGCGGCCAGTCGTCGTCTGTCAGCACGGGCTGGAAGGTCGGCCCCAGGACGTTGTGCAGGGGAATCATCGCGCATACCACGATTTCGCCGCTCGGCTCGCAGAGCAAGGCTTCATTGTCTTTGCCCCTCAGAACCCCTATATCTTCGGCGACCGCTTCCGGACACTCCAGCGAAAAGCCAATCCAATCAAGAAAACACTGTTCTCCATCATCGTCGCCCAGCACCGCCAGATTCTCAACTGGCTGAAAACCCTGCCGCACGTTGACCCGAAACGCATCGCCTTCTACGGCTTGTCCTACGGGGGCAAGACCGCTATGCGCGTCCCCGCGCTTCTCGACGATTACTGCCTCTCGATCTGCTCGGCGGACTTTAACGACTGGGTGTGGAAAAATGCCTCCACACGCAGCCGGTACAGTTACGTCTGGACCGGCGAATACGAGATTTTCGAGTTCGACCTGGGCAGCACGTTCAACTACGCCGAAATGGCGGCGCTCATTGCGCCGAGACCCTTCATGGTGGAGCGGGGGCACTTCGACGGCGTGGCCCCGGACGAGCGGGTCGGCTACGAGTTTGCCAAAGTCCGCCATCTGTACGCTGCGCGCCTCAAACTCCCCGACCGCTGTGAGATCGAGTTCTTCGACGGCGGGCACGAAATCCACTCGCAGGGGACGTTCGACTTCCTGCGCAGGCATCTGGGTTGGCCTCCCCCGCATCGCGCTAAGTGAAACTTGTTTCCAGGCAGGCACGTGCCTTTTTCCCGCGCCCTTCCTCTGCTGTGACACCCCCTCAGCCCCTTTCCCCGGTTTCCTCTGCACATTTTTGTCGCTCCGTGCGCAATTTCACCGCGCCATCTCCTTCCAACGCGACGAAATGCCGCCCGGATGGACGCCTCAGTTCACATCTGCTCACCCATATCCCTTTTCTCGACGACGAAAACCCTCTCCTGAGGGAAATTGGTACGGTGATTGCTCCACGTTCATGAAACCGGTGTAAGTCGTGGGAAATCAACGGAAACGGTCAAAAAAGCCCCCGAAAAACCGCCATAGTGAGAGGTCAATGATGCGCACATTTGCCCATATCGCAACGGTTATGCTCATCGCATGTATCTCGCCGTGGGCCGCCAGTGCGACCTGGTACGTGGATGAGGCCGTTTCGGCATCCGGGGATGGTACAACCTGGAGCACAGCTTTCAAGACAATCCAGGAGGGCATTGACGCTGCCTCCAATGGCGATACGGTTATCGTCGAGGAGGGCGTTTACGTCGAGAACATCGCATTCAACGGAAAGAACATCGTTTTGCGCAGCACGAACCCCCTCGACTGGGATGTTGTCGCTGACACGGTGATTGACGGCAATGATGCAGGGTCCGTGGTCACCTTTGCCAACACCGAAAACGAGACGTGCACGCTTTCCGGCTTCACAATTCGAAATGGGTTGGCATCGAAGGGCGGCGGCATCTACGGCGGCACCTGGCAGTCACGAACCCATGCGACCATTGAAAACAACATCATCACCGGCAACTCCGTGACTGGCTCCGGCGGCGGCATTCTCTACTGCGACGGACCCATCCGCAACAACAGAATCTGCGGAAACTCAGCCCAGCACGGTGCCGGCCTCAGCGGCTGCAAAGGCGTCATTGAAAACAACGTCATTGCGGACAACGCGGCGACAGGCTGGGGCGGCGGTGTTCACATCTGCGAGGGCATCGTCCGCAACAACATCATCGCCCACAATTCCGCGACCCAGGCTGGCGGCATGTACTGGTCCAGCCAGACGGTCACGAACAACATCGTCATTGGCAACTCCGCGCAGTACGGCGGCGGCCTGTATCAGTGCGGCGCCAACATCCGCGGAAACCTGATTGTCGGCAACGCTGCCCTGTCGCTCGGCGGGGGCTTGTACGATTGCGCAGGCAACCTTACGAACAACAGCATCATTGCGAACGCAGCCACATCCGCGACAGGCGGGGGCGGTGGCTTGAGACTCTGCCCCGGCACAGTCAAGAACTGCATCATCTGGGGGAATTCCGCGAACACAGACCCCCAGATTTCCGACTCCAGCACGCCCACCTATTCGTGCATTGAGGACTGGACGGGAGGCGGAACGGGCAATACATCCTCCAATCCAAGCTTCCTGGGCGACTCGCTGTTCACGGGCCAGTGGAGCGCGAACCCGAGTTTCGACGCCACAACCTGCCGGACTACACTCACGAACAGTTCGGCTTCCTGGCAGCCCGGCGCCCTCGCTGGTCTGACACTGAATCCGGACACAACGCAAGTCCTTCAATTCTACATCGCCTCGAATACTGCCATGACGATAGCGGTCTGGGGTGACGCCTCCGCGATTGCGGCTGCTGGAGATTCTTACCGGGTCTATAACTACCGCCTGGCCGCAAGCTCGCCATGCATGGACTCTGGCGAGAACGAAAGCTGGATGTCCACCGCCACGGACCTTGATGGCCATACCCGCATCCTTTACGGCTGTTCTTCTCTGACGGTGGACATGGGCGCCTATGAGTCCGGCGAGGCAGTTCCTCCCGTTATCACCCTTCTTGGCAGCAATCCGCTGACGTTGCAGGTGAAGACACCCTATAGCGAGCCAGGGTACACCGCCACGGATAATCTTGAGGGGAACATCACCTCTCGTGTCGTCGTGACAGGCTCGGTGAATCACAATGTGCTTGGCGCCTATGTCCTTCACTACAACGTGACCGACTCCTCCGGAAATCCCGCCGAAGAAAAAACCCGCACCGTCAACGTGGTTGATATCACTCCTCCCGTCATCACTCTTCAGGGATACAACCCCCTGAACCTTACTCTTGGAACTCCATACGTCGAACCCGGGTACACAGCTTCCGACAACTACGACGGCAACATCACCGTCAACGTTGTGCGGACCGGTTCCGTGGACCACAACACGCTTGGGACCTACATCCTCCGATACAACGTGACCGATTCCAGCGCAAACGCGGCTGTAGAAAAAACCCGCACCGTCAACGTCGTTAACGATGCTCCCCCTGTCATCACTCTGACCCCGCCCAACCCCATGACGCTCGCTGTGGGCACGCCCTATTCTGAGCCCGGCTACACCGCGACAGACGACATGGACGGTAATATTACTTCGAGCGTCGTGGTAACTGGCTCCGTCAATCACATGCTCCTCGGCAGCTACACATTGCGATACAACGTCACGGACTCGTTCGGAAATCACGCCGATGAGAAACGAAGGACCGTCAACGTGGTGGACACCTCCGCGCCCGTCATCACCCTTTCCGGCGCCAATCCCATGACTCTTCAAGTCGGCACACCCTATGCCGAACCGGGTTTCACGGCGACAGACAATTACGATGGCAACCTCACTGGCAGCGTCGTCGTCACCGGCAGCATCAATCACACACAACTCGGAACATACACCCTGCGCTACAACGTGAGCGACTCCAGCGGCAATCCTGCCCTGGAAAAGACTCGCACGGTGAACATTGTGGACTCCCTCTCCCCTGTGATCACGCTCTCCGGCGACAACCCGATGGGCCTTGAGGCCGGTACTCCCTATTCCGAGCCGGGCTATTCGGCGACTGATAACTACGATGGCGATATCACGGCGAGCGTCGCGGTGACAGGTTCAGTGAATCACACGGTCCTGGGTAATTATAGCCTCCGCTACAACGTGAGCGACTCCAGTGGCAACCCCGCGGCAGAAAAGACTCGGACAGTCAACGTGATAGACACGACCCCGCCATCCATCTCGCTGCTTGGCGAGGTTTCTATGACAATTGAGTTTGGGACCCCATACACGGAACTAGGCTATACAGCCACGGACAACTACGACGGGGACCTTACCGCGACCGTCGCCGTGAGCGGCTCGGTTGACCATACAACGGTGGGAAGCTACACCCTGCGCTATAACGTGAGCGACTCAAGCGGCAATCCTGCCGAGCAAAAAACCCGCACTGTGAGGGTCGTGGACTCCGTTCCTCCTGAGATCACTTTGCTCGGAGACAATCCTGTCACGATTGAGGGTGGCACACCATACGAGGAGCCGGGTTACACCGCAACCGACAACTACGACGGAGACATCACCGCGCAGGTGACGATTAAGGGCTCCGTTGACCACACATACCCTGGCAGCTATGCCCTGAAGTACAAGGTGACCGACTCCAGCGGCAACCCCGCCCAGGAGAAAACGCGCATCGTAACCGTTGCGGACACAACGGGACCGGTGATTGTTCTGACGGGCGACAATCCGATGACTCTGGAAGTGGGAACGCCCTACGAGGACCCGGGATATAGTGCGACGGACAACTGCGACGGCGACCTTACCTCGGACGTCATCGTGACAGGTTCCGTGGATCGCACGGTAGTCGGGACCTACACGTTGCGCTACAACGTCAGCGACTGGACGGGCAATCCCGCCGAACAAAAGACCCGCATCGTTCACATCGTTGACACGGCGCCTCCTCAGATTACTTTGTTAGGCGACAATCCGCTGACTCTCCAGGCGGGTTCGCCTTACGAAGAACCGGGTTACACAGCTTCTGACGACTACGATGGCGACCTCACGGCGCAGGTCCGGCTTGCTGGCTCTGTGGACCACTCTACCCCCGGAACCTATGTTCTTCGCTACAATGTAATGGACTCCTCGGGAAATCCCGCCGAAGAGAAGACGCGCACCGTCAATGTCGTGGACACGGGGGCCCCGGTCATCACGTTGCTCGGAGAGAATCCGCTGGCCCTTGAGGTCGGCACGCCCTATTCCGAGGCGGGATACACCGCCACCGATGCCGCTGACGGCGATTTGACAGGAGAGGTCGCCGTAACTGGAACCGTGGACCACAACACTCTTGGCAGCTATACCTTGCACTACAACGTGAGCGATTCAGCCGGAAATCCTGCGGAGGAGAGAACCCGAGCAGTCAATGTCATTGACACAATGTCCCCGGTCATCATATTGCTCGGCGATGACCCTGTTTCTCTTGAGGTCGGCACACCGTACTCGGAACCTGGGTACACAGCCAGCGACAACTACGACGGCGACCTGACCGTGGAAGTTGTGATTGCTGGTTCCGTTGACCATACTGTGCTCGGGACCTACACACTCTCATACAATGTCAGTGATTCCTCCAGTAACCCGGCTGAACAAAGAACGCGGAGGGTCACAGTGGTGGATACGACTTCTCCCGTCATCGCTCTCTCCGGCGATGATCCTCTGACGCTTGAGGCGGGAACTCCATACATGGAGCCCGGCTACTCTGCCACCGATAACTGCGACGGCGACATGGCATCTCAAGTCTCTGTCAGCGGCTCCGTCAACCACACCGTGCTCGGCAACTACCACCTCCGCTACAATGTGAGCGATTCCAGCGGCAATCCCGCCGAAGAGAAGACGCGGACAGTGAACGTCGTGGATACGACCCCGCCGACGATTACCTTCGCGGGCGATAACCCTCTCTCTCTGAAGCTGGGCATGCCGTACTCCGAGCCTGGTTACTCCGCAACGGACATTTACGATGGCGACCTCACGGCACAGGTCACCGTCACCGGTGTTGTGGATCATACAACTGAGGGAACGTATGTCCTCACGTACAATGTCAGCGATTCTTCGGGAAACCCTGCCGACGAGAAATCCCGCACGGTTAACGTTGTGAGCACAACCGCCTTCAACGTCACCGCCATTTTCGAAGTCGCGACGGGCACGGTCCAGCTCATCTGGCCCAGCACCGCGGGCGCCGTTTACACCGTCTGGTCCTGCGACGAACTCTGCTGTGAAGAATGGTATGAAGAGGCAACGATCGTCGCCGAAAGTGACATGACCTTCTGGACAGACCACGATGCGGGCACGACCTCGAAGTTTTACCGGGTAGAAATGAAGTGATTTCGACCGTGTGCTCGATTCGCGGATCGTGACTCCAGGTTCCTGCGTGAACCGGGCCAAATCGCTCATCCGTCTCGTCTCTGTTCATGTTAGGCTTTTCTTTGATCACTGTCGCGCTTGCCGAGTGACCCTTCTTCCCGATTTCTACTTTTGGCTACCGCTGCATGCGTTGACAGGTGCTCGAGAAACGCACCTGGCAGCCCTTCATCCAGCGGTACTCTCCACGGGAAGATAGTTTGTCTGGCATGCCCTGCGCAGTGCGGCTCCCGCGTGAAGAGAAACAGAAGTGGACAGCGCATGGGTTCGCAAGTACCATGCAGCAGATTGCGGATTTGGGACAGAGCAAGCGGTCACTTTCGCGTGGAGGGCGAGAGATCGTCCAGGCCTTGACGCATGCTCCACGACCGCAACTCGAGCCCGAAAAACCGCGCGGCCAGCGCTATCGCTGAAGAAACGGCACTTCGCCGATCGAACCGCCCCTCGTGCATGGGCAGCGAACAGGCATTGGAGGAAAGAGCGCGCAAAGCAATGAATCGAAGACAGTTTCTCCGACAGATGATGACCTGTGGCGCCGCGATGACGATGCCCCGGTTCATGTGGGGGGCGCCGTCGCCCGCCCACCCGCCCAATATTATTCTCATCCTGATTGATGACCTTGGCTGGCGGGATGTCGGTTGCTTCGGCAGCACTCTCTATGAGACGCCCAACATTGACCGCCTCGCGGCCGAGGGGATGCGCTTCACGGACGCCTATGCCGCCTGCCCGGTTTGCTCGCCGACTCGTGCCAGCATCATGACCGGAAAATATCCCGCACGCATTCCCCTGACGAACTTCATCGCGGGTCGCCGCACCCGCGAAGGGTCTCCCATCCTCCCCGCCGATTACCTGCTCTACATGCCGAACGAGGAGGTCACGATTGCCGAGGTCCTCAAGTCCGCGGGCTATGCGACCTGTCACGTTGGCAAATGGCACATGGGCGGGGAGAAACCTTACTTGCCCGAAAGCCAGGGATTCGACGTCAACATCGCGGGAACAGGCTCCGGCATGCCCCGCAGCTTCTTCTGGCCTCGCTGGAAGGGCAACCCGCCCATCGAGGGCAACTTCGACGGCGAATACCTGTCTGACCGCCTCTCCCAGGAAGCGTGCGGGTTCATCGAAACGCACAAGGACGAACCCTTTTTCCTTTACCTCAGCCATTACGCTGTGCACATCCCCATCGAGGGCAAAGAGGACAAAATCGCCAGGTACAAGTCGAAGATTGAGACCAGTCCTCCGCCGCAAGGACAGCAGAACAACCCGTATTACGCAGCCATGGTCGAGAGTGTTGACGACAGTGTCGGCCGCGTCCTGGAGACTCTCCGCCGGTTGAAGATTGACGATCGGACGGTCATCTTCTTCTCCGCCGACAACGGCGGGTTAGCCACGCCGGAGGGCCCTCGCACACCTGCGACAACGAACGCCCCGCTCCGCGCCGGCAAAGGCTACCTTTACGAGGGAGGCATCCGCGAACCCTGGATCGTCAAGTGGCCCGGCGTCGTCAAACCCGGCAGCATTTGCAGCGTGCCTGTCGTCAGCGTGGATTTCTTCCCGACGATCTGCGAGATGGCGGGACTTGACCCCTCGAGCGTGAAAACGAAGGGGCCGATTGATGGAGTGAGCATCGTGCCCTCGCTGAAGAACCCGAGCGCCAGCCTCAACCGCGAAGCCATCTATTGGCACTATCCCCATTACGCAAACCAGGGCGGGCGACCCGGCGCCGCCATCCGCGTTGGCGATTTCAAGCTCATCGAGGGATACGAGTTCGGCGAAATGGAACTGTACAATCTCCGCGATGACATTGGCGAAACCACCAACCTCGCCGACAGGCTCCCCAACAAAACCCAGCAGCTTCATCGTATGCTCCGCCGCTGGCGACGAACCGTGAATGCCAACATGCCTATCCCCAATCCGGACTACAACCCAGGAGGCAAACCCTGATGCCGCGTCCGGTTCCGCCCGGCGAGATAAGGACAAGTGGAGGAGTCATGAATGCTTCACGCACCGCACTGACAAGTCTGTCGCTCATCTTCGCCCTTTTGGCCCTCGCCTCGTTGCCCCCCGTTGGTGCGGCGGAATCCATTGAAGACCGTTCTGTCGAGCCCTCCGCCGCAGCCAAACGCAGGGACTACGCAATCCCGACTATTGATTTGTCGGGGGATACTCATCGGCAAATCATCGTGGACAAGGAGCCGGGGCAGTATCTCGGTCACCCAAGCAGCGTGCTTCTCAAGGACAACCGAACCATTATCAT
>JAUYEE010000084.1 GCA_030691545.1 bacterium
AGGCTCGCATGGGGCTATTTCGCCCTTTCAGGGCTTTAGGGTGGTTCCTCCGCCGGGACCCAGGGCGTTGCCCTGGGCTAAGCTATGACGCCCCGTTGGGGCTTTGGAAGGGTCTGCGAGAGCGAGGTTCTCAGAACAGCCCCGCCATCGGCGGAGTCGCCGGCACTGCCCGCAACCTTTCCCCGGTCCGACGCCCTGAAAGGGCAGAATAACATAGCCCAGGGCAACGCCCTGGGTTCCGGGACCAACCGAAAATCAAACAGCCCTGTAAGGGCGTAATAGACACAGACTCGGCAGAGCTGCCTCGGCCCCGCGTAATGCCCCGAGGCGCGGGCACACGCGAAGTGGGGAGCGTCACCTTACTGGCTCGGCTTTGGCGGAGAGTTCTTCTTGGAAGCGATGGAGCATCTGGTGGATGGCGGGGTCGTCGGGGGCTAACGCGGCGGCATCTTTTGCAGCATCAAAGGCCTGAGCGAGGTCTCCCTTCTTCTCTAAGAAAAGCGGGACATACCGCGCGAGGAAGAGGAAGTCGTTTTCGAGGTCGTCGGTCCACAGGACGCCTTTGCGCATGGCGCCGACCTTGCCTTCAGCGGGTCGGACGTCCTTTCCCATGGCGAAGCCTTTCTTCGCGGCGGCAAGCGCATCATCAAGCCGCCCGGAGCGGTACTGGACTTGCGCCAGCGAAGCATACAAGCGAAAGGCTCGCGGATTATCGCGGTTCTTCTCGATGCCCTCCTGAATAAAGGAGAGTGCCTCGTCTGATTTCTTCGCCTGCATCAAGAGCATCGTGCCGATCATGTAGCCCCGCAAATTGCGGGGATCGGAAAGCGTCATCAGGCGATACCAGGGGAGAAGTTCTTCGCCGGTTGTGACGTGATGTTCGGACTTCGGATCGAGATACGGCTGCGTTTCGCGTTCGAGGTGGCCCAAGAAACCGCGGAAGTCCTCCGCTGCCGTACGGATGAGAGTCGGCACCCCGCCCGCGTGGGTGCCCCCGTGGTCGCTATGTTCATCATGCTGATGAGTCTCAGCCTCCTCCATAGCTGGGAGCTCGCCCTGAGGCTCGTGCTCGTGACCGTCGTGCTCCTCCTCGTCTTTCTCGGTCTCTTTCGCGGCTCTCTCGCCGGTGGTCGCCATTTTGTTCATGTCCATGTGCGGCTTGTAGGCGACGCCACTGTGGAAGTATCGCTCGGTCTTGATGAACATGAGGTCTGCGGCCGTGGCGCGCAATTCGCCAAAAATCAGGGCGAAGGCATTCTCATTGCGAGCTTCGAGGTCGCCGGGTACGTTCTGGCTGACTGCCGCTTTCTCTGTCTGAACCAATCCTCGGACGAACGGAGCCGCGACAAGCATCAAGACGGGAAGAAGAACCGTCAGCATCTTCGCCGGATTATGAAGACATCTCCTCATCGGTTTGTTTCTCCTGTCACAGCATCCTTCCTTTGAATCTCCAGACCGTGAGGGAATAGAAGAACGCGGCAAAGGCTACTCCATATCCCAGAGCAGCGAAAACCGCTAAGATTGGCATCGGCGATGCGCCCTCGACGTACCGCTCGGAATGTTCAAGTACCGAGAAATCGGGCACGATCGCCAGAATTCGTTCCACAACTCTGCCGCCGAGCCGCCAGGAATTGCTGACGAGCTGGGCGACGAAGTTGACGATCGTTGGCGCCGCGAAGAATGTCCCCAGCGAAATCAGAACCGCCACAGCGCTAGGCATCAGGAGCGATAGCGCAATCGTGTAGATGCTGAGCAAGCAAAGGGCAACCATCCGAAGCATCGCCATCTGGACGAACACGAAGAAACGCTGGTCCGGCAATCTCGGAACCGGAGCCCAGGACAGTAGCAGGAACAGCAGAAGGGACGCCCACGCGATCGCCGTCACGGCCACCGCTTTGCCGAGTATCACCTCCGCGCGAGAGACGGGCTTTGCGAGCAATGGCAGCAGCGTGCGATTCTCAATCTCGTTCGGCAGTTGGCGGGCGGCGACTGTGACTGTTAGGACGGCTGCGAGACTATAGCTCACCAACAACCCAAGACTCATCAGAAACCGAGCGGTCGCAGCGTTCTCGATCCCGATGACCCGAATCACCACAATCCCCACCGTGAACATCCCGACGAGGATGAGGACCACATAGAAATCTTTTCGCCGGAGAAATTCCAGCCAAACCGTTCGGGCAATCAGAAAAACGCGATGGAACATCTGAAATCTGGCTCCTACAACGCCCTTCGCCGGAAAAGCAGATAACTCCCTGAAAGATAGAGCACCGTATAAACCGCCCCATACGCCGTCAGCGCCAGGATAGCCCACGAGGCAATCGGCGGCCAGATGCCGTGCACCACTTTTCCCGACAGATCGAACAAGGACAATTGCGGAATGACAAAATGAAGCCCGAGCAGGAACGTCTGCTGCCAGGCACTCGTGTAGTCGTAGATGTAGCTCATGAGCGTCATGAGAACCTGCGAGAACACGTACAGCAGGATGCAGATGGTGATGGCTGCGTCAATGTTCAGGAGAAGCGAAAGCAGAAACGCCAGCCCTCCAAGAACCGCGAAATTCCAGAGTTGGAGATAGACGAACTGGAGAAACAGGCCTGTATTGACGGGCGACTTGATGGTCAGGCTGCCGAAAAGGAAAACGGCCATGAACATCGCATAGCAGAAGGCGGCAGCGAGCATCACGCCGAGGAATTTTCCCATAAGGAAGTTGTCGCGACGGATTGGCTTCGCCAGGAGCGGATAGAGCGTGCGATTCTGAAACTCGCGAGGAAGCTGCCTCGCTGCGAGAAGAATCACGGTCAAGGCAGTCGCCACGTTCATAACTTTCAGGGAAATCTCGCGGTAGAATTTCCCCAGCCCCTCCACGTCGAAGAACTTCACCAGCCGCAATCCGCCGATGAGAACGAGAGATACGAGGACGATGGCATAGATTTCCTTCCGGCGAATGGCTTCAATGCCGATGGTCTTTGCGATGAGCCAGGCGTTTCTCAGGTAGGACTTCATTTTCCCCGCTCTCCGTCCGGTCGAACCAGGTTCACGAAGAAATCTTCGAGAGAAGTCCGCCGAGCTTCACTGTGGTGGATCACCGCCCCAGCATTGACGAACGAGGTCAGAAGTTGCGAGTAAATCTCATGGCTATTGACCTCGATGCGTTTCTTCTCGCCGTCATCCTCGAATGTCGCGTCAGGCGGAAGGCTCGATAGAATCTCTGCCGCGCTGGCGAGGCTGAAGACAATCTCGTACTTGTCCAGAGGCTTCATCAGGTCGCTGACATCCCCTTCGCAGACGATTTTGCCGCTGCGAATCATGAGGACGCTGTCGCAGAGCGTCTCTACCTCGGAGAGCTCGTGAGAGGAGAAGAAAATCGTTGTCCCCTTCCCTTTCAGCTCGAGAAGAACCTCGCGGAGGTCGTGTCGTCCGAGAGGATCGAGGCCGGAGGAGAGCTCATCAAAGACAAGGAGTTCCGGCTCCGCGATGATGGCCTGGGCGATTCCGAGCCGCTGCTGCATTCCCTTCGAGTAGTTGCGGATGAGCGTCTCGCCCATTCCGTAGAGACCGACCTGTTCGAGGAGTTCGGGGACGCGCCGCTTCAGCTTCTTCTTCGGAATCCGATGCAAGCCGCCGTAAAGCTCAAGCAGCTCATGCCCTTTCATGAACGGGTAGTAGAGCGCGACCTCTGGCAGATAGCCGATTCGCTTGTGGGACTCCACGCTTCCTGCGGGCAGACCGAAAACCCTCACCGTCCCGGAAGCCGGGAAGAGAAAGCCCATGATCGCCTTGATGGTCGAGGACTTCCCTGCTCCGTTCGGACCGATGAAGCCCACGCATTCGCCCCGCTTGACCTGAAACGAGATGCCGTCCACCGCACGCGTGCTTTTTCTGCCGTTGCGATAGACGACAACCAGGCTTTCAACTTCAATGACATTCTCGCCCGCCATAGCCTTCAATTACCTCCGGATGGTCCCTCGCAAGGTTATCGCAGTGAGAGAAAATAGAGCATAGTCGCCACGACGATCAGGAACAGGACTCCGAAGAACAGCTTCCTCGCCCCAAACATGAAGGCGGCATAAGGGTGACTTCTGGCAATTCGCCTGGCGATTTCCTGGAAGTTTAGATTTCGCCAGACCTCGAGTCCTGATCGGAGCTTCCTGATTGCCTGTGGCAGTCCGCCTGGATTCACGTTTTCTTCTCCTCTTTCTGGCTGTCAACGGGACCCCATTTGGGGAAACCAGCCGCCCGCCCCCCGCAAAGGCTTTTTTGCCATCCACCCACGTACATATGTGCACAACCCCCGCACGCAGTTGTAGCACCAGACGGGTTGTCTCTTGCGCCAGCCGTTGACGATGTTTTGAAGACCACTCTCCGGAAACCGGAGTCCCTTTTGCCCTGCCCAGCCCGCGGCGACCTGCGATTTCACGGCGCCAACCGAGGCAAATTCGCGATCGCATGGGCCCCGTCGTTTGGGGTTGAGTCCGCCGAGGCCGAATGTGCATAAGGGAACGCGCGTCGCTACATGCAACAACCGTGCCTGAGCGAGCTTCAGGGGCGAATGGATGTGTCTTCTCACCGCGACGCTTCCCCGGCGGAGGGGGCGGGCCTTTGTGAGTTTGCAGGCGAGACGCCTGCGCCACCCGCTTCCCCGGCGGAGGGACCGGGCCACCAGACGGCCATCCAGAGGAGAGGGGCGTTTGAGTGGTTGGACATGGTATGCATCTCGTTCGGCGGGACGAAGATAACGTCGCCGACCGTGACCTCTTTGTGCCTCGGGCCGACGATGACGACGCCATTGCCTTTGAACACGAGATAGATTTCCTCGGTGGGGTGGCGGTGGAGTTCCATCTCTTCGCCGGGATTGAGGTAGCCCCAGGCGCTCTGGAAGGGAGGATGAGCCCCCTCCGGCATGGGGCTCGAGGCGTAAACGGTCCCGTGGTGAGCTTTGGCCGCCTTATCGAGGTCGAAGCGGGAGATTTGGATTTCGGGCCAGGCGGCGGCTTTTTCCTGGGCGATTTTGTAAGCGCGGTTGATTTCGGCGAGAGAAGGCGTTGCAGCTTCTCTCGGGTCGAGGTTGAACAGGTCAACGACGAAGGGGCCGTCGTAGCCGACTTCGAGGAGCGCTGTCATGACCGCGGGCAGATCAATCTCGCCCGTTCCCGGAATCAAGTGCTTGTGGGCGCCGCCGGCCATGTCGTCAATGTGGGTATGGACGATGAGCTTGGCGGCCTGGCGGATGGACTCGACCAGATTCTCATCGGTGAGAAAGGCGTGCCCGATGTCGAGATTAATTCGCAGCGCGGGGCTTTCGATCTTCCAGATGAGGCGAACCATTTCGTTCGTTGATTCGACGGCGAGGTTCGGTTCGGGCTCGAGCGCGAGGATGACACCGGCTTTTTCGGCGACCGTCGCCAGTTCTCTCAGGCGTTTCTCGACGATGACGAGCTGTGCCATTCTGTTGTTTCGGTCAATGGGGCCGCTGCTAATGACGAAAATCTGCGTGGCCATCGCCCGGGTCAGAGTGATAAGCCGTTTCAGTTCCTCGAAGAAGCGGTCATCGCTCACGAAATTGCCGTGGTGGCTGACGCTATAGACCTCGAGTCCGGCCTCGCGAATCATTTCAGCGTATTTGCGAGCCGCTTCCTCATTGAATCCCCTGCCTGTGGCCGGCGGGGAGTCAAGGCAAAACTCGACGCCGCCGTAGCCGCGGCTCTTGAGGTCCGCTAATGCCTGGGCAAATCCCATCCGCGAGTATGGTGCGGTCCTGTAACCGACTTTCATCTCCGGCTGCTCCTTGGGCTGTTCCGCTGCGAGAAAGCTCATTGCCATCCAGCATGCAAGTGCTGTTGCCATTGCGAGATGTTTGACGCTCATTCTATTCCGTCCTTCCTCTAAATAAGGGCCTCAATCCACGGTTTCATTACCCCAGCCGGGCATTTTGACATCGGCTCGCCACTCCTTGTGGAAACGCGACTTCATATCGCCGAGCCATTGTTGCTTGATTCGCTCGTCGAGGTCAACTACAACGGAGATAATCGGTTTGTCCTTGCTTGCCTGAGCGAGGATGCTGCCGAGTGGATTGATGATGAAGGTCGGCATGTCGTACCCGGAAGTCACGAGGTAAACTTGATTTTCGATGGCTCTTGCCTTCGCCAGGGCCACGTTTCCTCCCCAGATGGGCAAGAGAATCACCTCGGCGCCCTGAGCCGCCAGGGCCCTCGCCGGGTCAACATACTGCAAATCGTAGCAAATCATCATGCCGACCTTGCCGAAGTCCGTCTCGAAAACCGGATAGCTATCTCCCGGCGTTACGCCGCCCTCAATCTCTTCCCTCGGCAGATATACTTTCCGGTATTTTCCAACGAGCTCGCCGGTGCGGTTTATCAAGACGGCGGTGTTGTAAACGCACTTGCCGTCTCGCTCGAGCACGCCAGCGACGACATAAAAGCCTAACTTCTTCGCTGCTTCGCAAAGGATTCCCGTTGAAGGCCCGGGGACTGGCTCGGCAACCTCGGTATAGCTCAGTCCCGTGCCAATGAGGTTGATGGCCTCCGGCAGACAGACAATGTCGGGGCGGTCTTTCGCCGCCAACTCGAGCATTCGACAAAACTGGCGGACGCTTTCTTCCGGGGTGTTGTTCCCGCGCGGGCGGTGGAAAACGGACGTGAGGGTAACTCGGCGACCTTTCGGTTGGGGCATCTCGCTGAGTTCGATGCCGTCCCACCAAACAGTTCCGTCCGGCTCCCACCCGAAATTCAGCTCGATCTTGACCGTGCGGGCGTCTTTCGGGGCCTGAAAAGTCTCCTCGACTCTCTTCCAGTCTCCCTGAGGCTCGACTTTGGTGAGGTACTCTGGCTCGTCTGTGCGATTGCCTTTTTCGTCGAGCCAGTCGAGGCGCACGACGAGGTGCTGTCTTTCGTATCGGATGCCTTTCGTCTTGTAATAGGCGGCGAGGCGATACCAGCTTCGCGCATTTATGCCGGGGACAATCCTTTCCCACCTGCCGTGGGCGGCAGGATTTCCATCGCCGGAAATGGCGAGAGAGCTACTGCCTTTGAGGAAAACCTCCTCGTCCACGTAGAATTTGGGGGCAATCTCGTCCCGCTGAGACCAGGTCTCCCAACCCTGTTTGTCGGTATGCCAATCCTGATGATGGAGGAGAATGGCGATGGGCTTCTCGGCCTCGCTCGGCGCGGCGGCGCAGGCGATAGCCGAGAGGATGAGAACTGATAGGGCTTTCAGTGCGTTCATTTCGTGCAACCTCCTCTTACGAGATGAACGGATTTCGGAGACGCTTCCCCCGGAGATGTGTCCTTCAGTGCACCCCGAAGCATGATAGCGTTTTGGACGGGGATCATCAAGAGAGGAGAGCATCGCTCTATCCCCGTAAAAGGGAGACCAAGGAGGCGGCTTTGTATAAAAATACGGCACGGCGAAAAAGTGGGCCTTTTCGGGCCTTTTTGGGGCGGGGCTTTGCGATATAATCTGCTTATGGAGAACGAGATAGGTTGCGGTTCAGGAAGATGAGAAAAGGCCCAGGTGGCAGGGAGAACTCGCGCTTTCTCGCCATTGCCGCCTGCGAGAATAGCGGGTGCTGGTCGAAAATGGGCGGAGACTGCGACCGAAATGTGCGCGGGAGCATGTTGCGTTCCTGGCGTTGAAGATGAGTAGAGATACATCTTTTTGACAGGATCATACAGGATTTTTGCTGTTTTGTCAATGAATCGGCGAGAGGGCGAGTGGCTGTATTTGAGGGGTAAAGCTGGTACACGTAACGCCGCCCCGGCTGGGCGGGGCTGTCCTCAAGGCGTCTCCCCGTCAGAAGGACGTGGCCAGAGCCACTGGCTTGAGCACGGAGCACGTCAATGATAAGGATGCAGGCGAGACGCCTGCGGTACAGCGGGACAAGATGCCAGCGGTACACGCAGGTCCTCACACCAA
>JAUYEE010000312.1 GCA_030691545.1 bacterium
CATGTCCAACGCAAAATCAAAAGCTGCCTTTTCCATCGCCTCGATTTGGACACCGTCATCCATGGTCCCCCAACGCAACCGTCATCTTGCAATGAAAACCAACTCCTGCTCAACCTAAATTGAACCGGACAGCAATGACCCCCTCCGTAATCTCCGGCGGAATTGCCAACGACGGTATTGTTGATAATGGTCGTGCTCTTCTCCTGGCGATAACAGATCCCTCCCCCCCACCCGCTCGCGTGATTCGCGGTGACGACATTGTTCGCAACATACGCTTGCCCGGCCCGAACATAGACCCCAGCACCTCGCCCGGCTCTGTTGCCAGTGATGACGTTTCGTTCGATGATTGCCGATGCGCACTCCAACACGCAGATACCCCCGCCCCATCCGCCCCATCCCTTCCTGATGACATTGCCGATGATTGTCGGGGAACCAGACTCGACATAGACAGCACTACCATCCTCCCATGTCTCATTGCCCTCAATTATATTTCTTATCAAAAGGGGTGAGCCGCTGTAACAGTACACTCCGCAGCCGGCCGTGTCGGGGAAATCTGGGGCCAAGTTGCCCCTGATCACATTGTCAGAGATGGTCGGAGAAGAGTTCTCGCAAAATATTCCCGCCCCGCGCTTGGCTAATCCGCCTGTTATGGTGAAACCCGATAGGACCGAATCTCTTCCCTCGCCTCTGGTAAAGCCGACAACGCTCCCGCGACCACCGCCATCGAGGATGGTGGCAGCGACGACGGCCGCGTCTGACGGATTCGTTGACCGCAGGGTCGCTGCTTTCCCAAGAAAATCTACGTTTTTCACGTAGCGAGCCGGCTGTACGACAATCTCATCTCCAGGAGTTGCCATTGCGATAGCGGGCTGGATCAGCTCGTAAGAACGACCAGCGGTCAGATTGCGAATTGGCGCCGCAGACGAGACGGTCGGGTTCCAGCCGAACCGATATTCGTCCACGTTCAGGATGCCGTCCCCGTCGGGGTCGTCCATTCCGCCGTAATCCAGATGTCCGAAATAGTGAATTTCCCAGTCATCCGGGAGGTCATCAAAGCCTGGGCCTAAGCCCATGCTTGCGGCTTGAGGCGTGTTGCCGTAGGCGCCCATGTTGATGCGCCCGCCGTTGGGCTCCGGCTCCAGCGAGAAGGGCGAGGACGGGTCGCCCGCGTCTATGCAAGGAGACCAGGGAAGAAGCCTGTAGTCGCCTGCCTCCGGGTCAACGAAGTGAGGATAGAACGGGATGTTGCCTTCTCCCGGATCCCCGTCAGAGACGCAGGAGTACGTTGCGGAGCACCCGAAAAGGTCATCACCATTATTCCAGATAATGCAATTCGTTATTATGGGCGACGACCCGGCCGATGCATAAATGCCCCCCCCCATATAAACCCGCAGAATTGCCTACGATAGTGTTGTTGGCGATCAACGGAGAGCACTCCGGCCCGCAAGATATTCCCCCACCATATCGGTCCCCATATAGTCCCCCGGCATTGCCGACGATGATGTTGTTCACGATGACGGGTGAAGCCCACTCAGTGATGATGATTCCCCCGGCTAAGCCGGAGTTCCCCAAAATCAAATTTCCGCTGATGAGAGGGGAGGCGCCATGGACCGCAACCCCTCCACCATCACGGATTACGTTGTGCGTGATAGCAACAGCTCCCTCTCGGGCGGTGAGCGCTCCGCCGCAAATGGTAAATCCGGTGATAGTGCCGTTACAGAGGTGGGTGTACGTTTCGCTGATGACGGTCCGGTCCACAGTGGCGCGGTCGGCCGGGTCCTTCGACCTGAGAACTATGTCGGCCAGGATAGCAAGTTGCTTGTCTTGGGAGTAGACGCCGGGCGCAACGATGATAGTGTCGCCATCGGTGGCTGTATCAGCAGCCTCCTGGATGCCGCTGAAAGCTTTCTCCCATGAAGACCCGTCGCCCCCGGGAGCCGCTGCCGCATCCACGTACCATTCCACGGCGAGGGCGCCTGACGGGCTGAGGGTGATTGGAAGAAAGAGTGCGAGAAAGAGAAGAGACTTTGTGGGATGGAACGCAATCCACGGACGCAGGACATAACAAAGCAATGCTGAGCGGTGTGCCCGCTCAGAACTTCCGGTGATTCTCATGTTCCCCTCCTTTTAGACGAGGAGCCGCCGAGCCCTTTTGCTCCAAAAGGCACCCGCGAGCCGATTGGCCTCCACACCCCTGCGACAAAGTAATTCTTACCACACGCCCGCGTTCCCCGCAAGCCCTCATTCTTGTTTTTTTGTTGCGTCGGGCCACACCCCCCGGCAAGCCTCCTTCACGGGCGTGCTCACGACCGTATCTACCCTCCTGCTTCGACTCGCGCGTCGCTCCTGAGAAAGGGTGGCGCCATGGGGAGATTGCCATTCTGCTCCCGCTGCTACAGCACAAGAAGCGTGCGCCCCATTTTCCTCCCTGTGGCCGTGGATTTGCGTCCTCACTTCTCGGCGCGCAATCGCGGTGGGCCACAGCAACTCTGGCCGCAACTGCTGCGCGAAGGAGTCGCCCCGTATGGAAGTAATGCTGGGCGCGTGCCTCCGCTGGGTCGCCCCCATGTCCATAGTCAGGCTCCTTCCCCCGTGGAGAATCCTCGGCCTTCCCAGAAGATCGGTCTCCGGCAGATTCGGGACATCGTTGAATCCGGCGTCTACGCACGGCGAATCCTCTGCGGCCCACGCCACGCGACTGCGAATCCACGAACAGACCTCTGGCATTGGGTAGTGTCGGACGTTATACTCGCGGCTGAGACAATCGTGTCTGGGCGCTTTGCGAGGCCGACGTCCCTCCGGAGAAAAGGATGGTCACGTGAGGAATAGAGTTCTGCCGCCGACATACTTTCTGGTGTGCTTGGTGTGCGAAATCGGGCTGCATTTCGCTTTCCCTATCAGGAAGATCGTGGCTTTCCCGTACTCTCTTGTGGGAATTCCGCTGATTATCTTGGGAGGGGGGCTGAACGTGTGGGCTGACGCGTTGTTCAAGAAACACGGGACAACCGTGAAACCGCACGAGTCGCCGACAGCACTCGTGACCTCCGGCCCCTTTCGCCTGAGCCGACATCCAATGTACTTGGGAATGCTCGCCATTCTTCTGGGCGATGCAGTCCTCCTCGGATCGGTCGTCACGTTCGTTTTCCCCATTGTTTTCGTGATTCTCATGGAGGCGATATTCATTCCTCTCGAAGAAAGGGACCTTGAGGAAATCTTCGGAGAGCGGTATCTTGACTACTGGAAAAAAGTGAGGCGCTGGATATGACCGGCGCCCATCTCGCTGAGGGCACATCCGAAAAGCGGGATGATACGACAAAAATCATGGGCAAGCTGCCCATGCCACCTCAAGCGTGGGAAAAGGAGCGAAGAAGATGCACACGATACGACGGAGAAGCGCAGTGTTCGCAGCGGTCACGTTGCTGGCGGGGTTGTTGTGCGGTCAGGTCGCGGCACAGGAACCATGGATTGTCTTCGACGGATACGATGGACCGGGGAAAGGGAAACACATCGTGCTGCTGGCGGGAGATGACGAGTACCGGTCGGAGGAGTTGATTCCGCAGCTTGCCAAAATCTTGGCGGTGCATCACGGTTTCAAGTGCACGGTTCTCTTCGCGATCAACAAAGAGAACGGCACGATAGACCCCACAACATGCGACAACATCCCCGGTCTCCAGTTCTTGAAAGACGCGGACCTGATGGTCATGTTCCTGCGTTTTCGCGAGCTTCCCGACGAGAAAATGAAGCTCATCATGGACTACACGAACTCGGGCAAGCCCATCATCGCGCTGAGAACGTCCACGCATCCATTCAACTACACGGAGCACAAGGACAGTCCGTACGCGAAGTACAGCTTCCAGAGCAAGGACCCGGCGGGAGGGTACGGACGGTTAATTTTCGGCGAGACGTGGGTCACCCACTACGGCCAGCATCAACGAGAAAGCACCCGCGGGCTCGTCGCGAAGGGCATGGAGAATCATCCGATTGTCAGAGGCATCAAAGACGGGGACATCTGGGGTCCCTCGGATGTCTATGGTCTAACGACGCTTCAGGGCGACTGCAAACCGGTGGTCATGGGGCAGGTTCTCGTCGGGATGAATCCGGACGACAAGCCCCGTGCCGACAGGGAGTTGGTGCCCGTTGCCTGGACAAAGAGCTACACGGGTGACGCGGGGAAAGCCGCTCGCATTTTTGTGACGACGATGGGGCATGCCGGCGACCTCAAGAGCGAGGGATTTCGCCGGCTCCTTGTGAATGCGTGCTACTGGTGCCTTGGCATGGAGGAGAAGATTCCCGCCACGAGCAAAGTGGATCTCGTGGGCGAATACGACCCCAACGCGATTGGCATGAACGGACACAAGAAAGGACTCAAGCCCTCCGACCACAAGATGAAGTGAGCCGCGCAATTACCGCAGCGGAACCATCGGTCTCTGCACAGGATGATGGCATCGAGATTGGCGCCGGGCCTCGGTGCCTTATCCGTCAGCGAAAACGCAGAGAACAAAGGTCGGCGTCCTTCATCACGAACCGCAGGCGAACCGGTTGTCCGGATAGGCGGCTCAGGTCGCTGCCGCTGCGCCATGAAACCACGCGCTCGATGGCATCGCCGATGATTTCAGGACAATCGGCGAGTGCGTAACCTGGAATTGGCTCGCCGGCCGGAGTCTGAGCCTCGACGCGGATGCTCCCTGAGGCGCTCGTCGAGAAGTTCACCACAAGCTCCTTCCCCTTGAACCGAATCGGCTTCGTGACCATCTCGCCGCCGGCAAAGGATGCATTGATAGAGACGAAGCCGTCCGTGCGCAGGATATAGCGCATGTCCCTCACGTAGATAGACATCTCGGCGGGGCCTGTGGGCACAACGTTCAGGGCCGCGTAGTTTGCGCGATTGCCCCAGCGTTCGGGGTCAAGCCCCGGCCGGATGAAAGCCTCCAGAAAAGTGCGGTCGCAGCGGTTGCCGCCTCGCGTTGTCATGAACACGATGTCCGTGGAATCCCCGCGGTCCGGCAGGAATCGCGTCGGAAGCGCGATATAGATGTGCGCGGCGCGGAAGTATGGGTGCGTTCCATTCGTGTAGAGGTGCTCGCCCGGCTTGTTTGGATTCATCGGGAGCGCTTCCGTCCAGTTGACGAAATCGGGAGAGGTTATGCGGCTGATCGTGCGCAGGCGTCCGTGGGGAGTGTTCCAGGTTCGGAAGTAGCATACATAGCATCCCTCG
The DNA here is from genome assembly GCA_030691545.1 of bacterium. Classification (GTDB taxonomy): domain Bacteria; phylum Auribacterota; class JABMQX01; order JABMQX01; family JABMQX01; genus JAUYEE01. Next base: position 5,216 of record JAUYEE010000312.1, read on the forward strand.
CCTTCCGACCAGAACGAGACGTTCTGGGAGTCGAACGCAAAGTCGCTCGAGCGGATGACCGGCTCGTCTCGCAGTTTTTTCCAGTGGATGCCGTCGTCCGAGACGAACGCGAACAAGCCGCCCCCTTTGTGCACTCCCGCGAGGGCTTTGTACCGCTCGTCGGTTGCTACGCCCGGACGCGTGTCGAGAAACGGGGTGAAATTGTGGGCGACCCACGGTGTGTTTGCCATGATCGCGTTGTTACTGCGGTTGCCGTTGATTTCGTGGATGCCGAGGTCGGGCGTTGTCCAGTGAACGCCGTCACGACTTTCAGCGTAGCAATACGTCTCGCGCGGGTCGCCGTCATAGCCGCTGACTCCGCTGCGGTAGTACATGCGGTAGATGTCTCCGTTCTTGATGACGGTCGAATAGGCGCAGAACGGCTGATTCACGGAACTCGCCAGTTGCGGCGGATGAAGGCGGAGTTGCACGTTGCTCATTTCGTCAATCAGAAACCGGTCAACGAACAGCTCCAGCCGCGAGCCGATGTCCACGACTCCTTCTTCCTGAGAACTCACACCGGCCGGAGAGATTCCAGCAAGAGTCAACAGCAGCGAGGCAGAGACTGAATGGAGACGTTTCACGTTTCTTTTCCCACAAAAAAGGTCGCACAACGGGTGTTCTGCTTCACAACACAGGTTCGGTAACCGGGTGCTCTGATGCATAGGTTGTACGACATATTTTGGAATGAGTCAATCGCTTGAGGCGGGCCGCCATGGAAACCCGCTTGTCCCCTTCGCGCGGCAGAAGTTCCGTGATTTGGGGCTTAGAGCTGCGTCCCGCTGATTGCCCCTGGCCTGCCCGGCGCCAAACATGTTCATCAAACCCCATCCGAATCGGTAATTGGGACCGACCGAATCGCAACGGGGCAGATCGCTTCGGGCGCTCGTGGCGCAAAGACTCAATCCGCCTCGATCACCCGGAAGAACTGGGCCGCGCCTGACATCGGTAAATCCACGATCGTCTCGGTGGATGTGGCAGGAATCACGAAACTGAGGTCGGTCCATCTGACGGCGTCGAGACGTGTCTTGGCTTGCACCTGATAAGCCTTGCCGACCTCGGAGGGCCACTTCAGCCGCAGGTACCCGGGGCGCACGACCTGAGGGGCGGCCGTCGGGACCACCACCGGCTTCGCCCCCGCCTTAATGGGCACATCCGGCCGCGTCTCGTACGCCCAGCCGTAGAGGGCCGCGCCAGGGGCGCTGCCGGACACCGAGATGTCGAAGTATCCGTAGTGCAAACCATCGTCCAACTCAAACTCCAGGCCGATGAAGCCGCGTTGGGCGGGACCCGGAGGCCACGTGCTTGAGCACCCGGTGCTGAGGCAAAGGACAATGTTCACAAAGGCCATTTCGCCGGGAGAAACGTAGCCTTCGCGTGGGTCAGAGTTAATCCAGGCCAGGGGGGTCACGTCAAGGTGCGCTCCGATAGGGAAGTCCGCGTCGAGCTTGGCGACTGGGCCGCCTATGTTCGGAGGGGGAGATTCTCTGATGACCACCCGGTTGGCGCCCTCCGTGCGCAGGCTCACCGATCCAGCGCTTGCCCCAAAGGTGTAGTCAGGCACCCCGTCGCTATTGAGATCGATTGGATACAGGTTGACATTGGGGAAGTCATTGAAAATGCCCTGGGGTACCGCCAGCGCGGCCACTACGATGTGGGCCCGTGCCGCCGGCGCCATCATCCCGGCCGCGGTTAGGCCCAGCGCAACGAGCAGTGTCCTCATTGCCCCCTCCGAAGGCGCCAGAAACCGCATCGAGAATCGCTTTCGCAAGTCTCAATGAATGCTCCACACTCGGCGTTGAAAACCTTCCTTGTCGTCCAGACGCCTGCTCTTAGATCGTGTGTTTCTTCCAAAACGTAGGGAAGCCCTTTATACAAACCGGAATAAGTAACTTGTATCTGGTTACTCCACGTAAGCCTTACTGCCTGGCTGGCAGTAGGTTCTGGAAATGGTTCTCTCTCATATACCCAATCCATGATGATCGGCATTGGGAAGGGCCGATCGTCCGGAAGGAGGAGGCGAATCCACGCCTCGTGTAAGCGCTGAGCAGAGTCATGATATAGCACCCCGATGAACCCGAGGTCTGTATCGGACCATAGGCCCGTCCAGCCTGTCCAGGTTCCGTCGAGATAATGCTCCGTGTAGCTGCTTATCCCCGCATGTCCCTTTACCCACTGGCCCTCCGAGCAGTCAGGCAAAGGACAAAAACCCATGAACCGGAATGGGTGGGCTGTTCCCTGACACGACCAAACATAGTTTCCATGTGTGTCGCTGATGCTGACGCCGCCTCCTCCAGCACTGGTCGGAATGTCCAATGTGTGGACGTAGTAGAAGTGGAACGAAAGGTCCACGCGTCCATCAAAGTCGATATCTATTGACCGTCCCCCGTCTTCTCCTATCGGTGAAAACGATATATTCGTTGGCCCTGACACGATCCATTCTCCATGTGATGACTCCATGCAAAGGACCAAGGCAAGAGTGGCAAAGGAAATGTTTCTGTGTTTCATCGCGTGCCCTCCTCATTCGCAGTCGAGTATTGTGGCCCCCCATCGAGCAAGTGCGTCGGGAAGGAGACGTCCCAAGATTCGTGACACACATGCATCTGTTTCCCGAACAGTCACGCTTTCTATGCCTAAAACATACCCCCGGTTCGGCGCCCGGGCAAGGCCTTTTCTGCGGAAAATCAAAGGGCCGCGCCTTCAGACGCCTGGCACGGATGACACGGTTCACATCGCTTTGATGAGGACCTTTGTTTCGGTTCTTGCGGCCTGGATGGCGTCGGACAGAGCGTTCAGGGGGAAGATGCTGGAGATGAGCGGGGCGAGGTTGATGCGACTTGCCGCGAGCATTTCAATAGCCTTCGGGAAGGGGCCGCAGCGGGAGCCTTGAATGCGAATCTCGTCCACGGCGACACACGTGGCGTCCACTGGCGGGGAAGGGATGCCGCAGGTCGTCTTGACGGCTACGACGCCGCGAGGGCGAACCAGGCTCAGCGCGTCGTTGAGTCCTGACGATCTGCCCGTGGCGTCAATGACCATGTCGGCGCCGAGACCTTCGGTCAGACTTTTCACCTGGGCCGCGGCTTGTTCGGCGGTTCCGAGGAAAACATGGTCAGCTCCGAAATCCCTGGCTCTCTCGAGGGCATTCTCGTTTCTGTCCACCGCGACGACTGTCGCGCCTCTTTCCTTTGCCACGGCGCAAAGCAGCGTGCCGAGCCGCCCAACGCCGAGGACAACGACGACATCGCCTTCGTTGACCGGAGAGAGTTCGAACGTTCGGATGGCGGCCGCAAGCGGTTCGACAAAGACTCCCTCTTCAGGAGAAATGGTTTCCGGCAGAAGGTGGACGTTGCGGAAGGGCGCCCGCACGATTTCTGCAAACACGCCATCGGCGTTGACAATGCCGAGAACCGTCCTCCGCATGCAATGATTTGGGAAGCCGCGCCGACACGCCGGGCATTTCTCCGGCCTATCGTAACTCAAGCAGGTGTTGTTGATTTCCGCTGTGACAAGCTTGCCGATGAGGTCACGGGGGACCTGCGAGCCGACCGCCTCGACATAGCCCGTGAACTCGTGCCCTAAGACGAGCGGCAAGCGGACCACATACTGGCCGGAACGGATGGCGATGTCTGTCCCGCAAATTCCGGCATAGGCGACGTGGATGAGAACCTCCTTTTCTCTGGGCAGCGCGACAGATCGGCGTTCCATCCGAATGTGGCCGGGACTGTCCAGAACGGCTGCCTTGTAGGTCTCTTGTTCAGGCTCGGACATGAGGTTCTCCTCATTAGCTTCGTGCTGGCGCCGCTTCCAGTGTGCGACGGCATTTGAATGGCGACGCCGGAGCGCTGGGAAAGCCGCGCGAAAGTCGGTTATTGCGCCCCTACAGGGCTTCTATTCTCTAATATGTTTGCCGACCCAGGGCGTTGCTCTGGGCTAAGTTATCGCGCCCCGTTGGGGCTTGGTCGGTCGGCCTGCAAGCGCTAAGGCAGCGCCATGACATGCGCCTGACGAACCGAGGGCGGTGCCCCGGTCCAGCCGGTGTATTTCATAGATTCGCCCACGCATTCACGGATGAATCCAGATTGTCGAGAAGCCCGGCTGAAGCCGGCTCCGGTCAGCAATGCCGGCTAACTCGCGACCACCGCCTGAAGACGGTGGCTAAGAGAGAATGCCGGCTGAAGCCCGGCAAGTCAGGGCGCTGTTCAGAGTGACTCACGCCCATCCGGACGGTCGTGGAGGATATGTGGTTGTGTTTGCGAAAGCCTGTACTAAGTTACGGTGCCCGTTGGGGCTTGGTCGGTCTCCGCGAACAAGCCTTAAAGCAGCGCGATGACAATGTGCCACGGAATGGCGGCCACAGCCTTTCCCAAAAAACGAATGAAATGGCGCCTTCTGTCTGCTACACTTGGCGGCAACTGCGCAGGAAGGGTACATGAGATTTCTATCCAGTGGCAATGAAATAGGAAAGGTCTGCTTATGAAGCGACTTGGGATTGGTTTCATCGTCGCCGTCTTTGCTTTCGCGGTGATCGGTTGCCGCAACAAGGAAGAAGACGAAGGCAAAATGAAGTTGGTTGTGATTAAGGTCGTTCCGGGGAGCGCCTCGACAACGGCCCGCGAGAAGGGCTTTATGGAAACGGTCGAGGAGAAGTACTCGGGCACGATGGTGGTTGTGGACTCCCGATACGGCATGTCCGACCGGGCGAAGTCGCTGGCCGTTTCGGAAGACCTTCTTACCGCCCATCCGGATTTGAATGGGATTTTTGCCGCCAATGAGTCCAGTGCGGTGGGGGCCCTGGAAGCGGTCAAAGCGCGCGGGTTGTCACGAAGGGTCAGAGTTGTCGGCTTCGACTCTTCCCCGAGCCTCGAGGAGGCTGTGAAGGACAGAACCATAGACTCGCTGGTTGTGCAGGCCCCGTTTCATATCGGTTATGAAGCGGTGAAGACCATCGTTGACAAGCTCAACGGCAAGACGCCTCCCAAGCGAATCGAGACGAAAGCCACTTTGATTACCCGCGGGAACATCAATAGCGCCGAGGTCCAGAGACTCCTCCATCCCGACATCAAGAAATATCTCCAGAAAGAGGGAGAAGTAACCTCCGGCGAAGGGAAGAAAACTATCGCCGTGATCCCGAAGAGCCAGGCGCATATTTTCTGGCAGACGGTGCACGCGGGGGCCATTGCGGCGGGCCTCGACCTCGGCGTGAAGGTTCTCTGGAAGGCGCCCGCTACCGAAATCGATTATAACGAGCAGGTGCGCATTGTGGAGGACTTCCTCACGCAGAAAGTGGACGGAATCGTGTTGGCTCCGACGGACCGCAAAGCTCTTGTTCCGTATATCGAGCGGGCAGCGAAGGAGGGAATCCCTTTGACCATCTTCGACTCCGGGGCGGACACGGACGCGTACATCTCCTTTGTCGCCACAGACAACTATCAGGGCGGCGTCATGGCAGCGGACCGAATGGCCGAGATTCTTGGGGCGAAATGAGCCAGCCCATCCTTCAGATGCTCGGAATCAACAAGTCGTTCTCGGGCGTTCGCGTGCTTCGAGACGTGGACTTCGACCTGCAAGAAGGAGAGGTTCATGCGGTCGTCGGAGAGAACGGGGCCGGGAAGTCCACGCTGATGAAGATCGCGGCTGGCATTCACCACAGGGACTCGGGGCAAATCATCTGGAAGGGCGAGCCTGTAGAAATCACTTCGCCTCATGAATCCCTTCGGTTGGGGATTTCCATGGTTCACCAGGAGTTGACCCTCGCGCAGCACTTGAGCGTCGCCGAGAACCTTTATCTTGGGCGCGAGCCTCTTCGCCAGAAACAGCTCGGGATCATTCACCGTGGTTCCCTTTTCCAGCGGGCGACGGAGCTCCTCGCCGAGAATCACTTCGGGATTGACCCGAGAGCCACAGTGCTTCGTTTACCAATCGCCCAGCGCCAGCTCGTGGAGATCGCCAGGGCACTGGCCGCGGACAGCGAGGTCATCATCATGGACGAGCCGACCTCTTCCTTGTCGGCGAGGGAGGCGGGGGAGTTTTTCCGCGTGGTACGCCGACTCAAGGCGAAGGGCGTCAGCATCATTTACATCTCCCATCGCCTCGAGGAACTCCATGAAGTCGCCGACCGCATCACGATTCTGCGCGATGGGCAGAAGGTCATCACTGCTCCATTCGCTTCCATGAAGATGACGGAGATTATCCGGCACATGGTCGGGCGAGAGCTTTCCGCGATGTTTCCTGAGAAAGAGGCTCAGGTCGGTAGCGCAGGCGTCCCGCCTGCATCCAACCTCGGTGAAGAGATTCTGCGAGTGGAGAATCTCTCCCGCGCCGGGGTGTTGCACGACATTTCGTTTTCGCTGCGCGCCGGGGAGATTCTCGGCGTGGCCGGGTTGGTGGGAGCCGGAAGGACGGAACTGGCCAGAGCGCTGTTCGGACTGGATAGGATTGATTCGGGCAAGGTGATTGTCTTCGGCAGAGAGGTCCAGCCGACTTCCCCATCAAGAGCCATCGCCACGGGCATGGCGTACCTGACGGAAGACCGAAAGGTCACCGGTCTCGCTCTGGGACTCGACATTTCGGCCAACGTTACGCTCGCCAATCTGAAGAGGTTGGTATCGTTTGGGAGGATCAACCTCCGCGAGGAGAGAAAGGTGGGCCGGCAGTACGTTGCCCGCCTGCGAATCGTGACGCCTTCCGTTCGGCAGAAGGTACTTAGGCTCAGCGGAGGAAATCAGCAGAAGGTCGCCATAGCCAAGTGGCTGTTCGCGCAGTCGAATGTCATCGTGTTCGACGAACCGACGAGAGGAATTGACATCGCCGCCAAGAGAGATGTTTTCGACTTGTTTGTGGAATTGACGCGGATGGGGGCGGGCATCCTGATGATTTCCTCGGAACTGCCGGAGATTCTCGGGATGAGCGACCGGATTCTCGTGATGCGCCGGGGGATGATTGTCGGCGAGTTGGACCCTCGCCGCACCGATCAGGAAGAGATTCTCCGGCTCGCTGCGCTGGGGGCCGAGCGGGCTGCCTGACAGCCGGTAAGGCAATATACCAATGCCAGAAAGAAAAAAAACCGAGTTTCTGAGAACTTCTTACGAGAAGTTCCTTCCGTTTGTGAGCCTGGTGGTGTTGGCGATTGTCTTGTCGGCTTTTTCGAAGCATTTCTTCACGTGGCAGAACATCTCGAGCATCATTCGCCAGCACGCTCAGATCATCGTCATGGCCATCGGGATGACCTTCATCATCGCCTCCGGAGGCATTGACCTCTCGATCGGCTCGGGCATGGCGCTCGCGGGGATATGCGGGACGGTCTTGATGACAATGGGCGTCCCCATTGTTTGGTCGGTAATGGTTGGCTGCGTCGGCGGCTTCGTCTGCGGAGCCATCAACGGACTGCTCATCTCTTGTTTGAGAATTTCGCCTTTCATCGGGACGCTCGGAACGATGCAGGTCTTTCGCGGATTGGTGCTCGTGGTCACAAGAGGTCTGCCTGTGGACGTGGGTATCCCGCGTTCCTTCGGCAACCTCCGCAACGGAAACCTGTTCGGCGTCATTCCCATTCCATTGGTTCTTATCCTTGTGATTGCCGTTGTGGGGAGCCTAACCCTTCGCTACACCCGCCTGGGCCGGTATTGCTATGCGATTGGCAGCAACGTCGAGGCCGCTCGCCATTCCGGGATTCGCGTCGCGAAATACCTCGTCCTCATTTACGCTGTGGGCGGCTTTCTGACAGGGCTCGCTGGAATGATTGAGTTTTCTTCTCTGGTGAGCGGGCAGCCAACGGCAGGCGTAGGCTATGAGCTTCGGGTCATTGCGGCTGTGGTCATCGGCGGCGGCAGCCTCATGGGCGGGGAAGGCACCGTGTCGGGAACCATCGTCGGGGCATTGCTCATGGCCCTTATTCTCAACGGCTGCACTCTTCTGGGCATTTCAGACTTCGTTCAGCAAATCGTCATGGGGGCCTTGATTGTTCTGGCTGTGACTTTCGACCAGCTTCGCAGAAGAAGATTGGGCGGCGATGGTCTGTAAATCAATCGGAACAACGTTGCGTGCTCTTTGACCTTCTCATGACATCGAAGGAACGCGAGAATGCCGATGGATTCTGATGAACAATTCGTCGCTTACCACAGCGAGGTCAGCCGCAATGTCCGGCGGAACTTCAAGTTCAACGCCCTGGACGGGATTCTGTTCACGTTTGGGTTCGCGTTCGTGGATCTGGCGTCGGTTGTTCCAGCGTTCATTCGCCGCTTGGGTGGATCGGACTTCCTCATCTCGGTCATTCCCGCCGCGCAGGCAATCGGTTGGATGACCCCGCAGATTTTCGTCGCGAACTTCGTGGAGGGACTCCGCCGGAAGAAGCCATACGTGATTGCTGTCGGCGCCTGGGAGCGTCTGCCGCATCTCGCGGTTATCGCGCTGTGCTTTCTGTTAGGCAATTCCCATCCGCACGTTTTGATAGCCGCTTGTCTTGCGGCGATTTTTGCGGCAGCTCTTGCTTTCGGCTTCGTTGGACCCGCCTGGTTCGATCTGGTTGCCAAGGTGACGCCCATTCGCCGTCGCGGGCGATTGTCCGCCCTCAAAGTCGGGGCTGGGACTCTTTTAGGCATCGGGGCAGGGTGGATCGTCGAGAGAGTACTCGCTGATCCCAAAATTCCATTCCCGCAGAACTTCGGATGGTTGTTTGTGCTGGCCATCTTGCTGATGAGCCTGTCGCTCTTTTTTCTGTCGTTGGTCCGCGAGCCTGTGTATCCCGTGCAGACTCAGACAATACCGTTCAGGGAGTATCTTTCCAGGCTGCGAGTCATCGTGAAAACCGACCGGAACTTCCGAAACTTTCTCGTCGCCACGTTTCTTCAACGAGCGACAATCGTGGCCGTCGCTTTCTACACGATCAACGCGCTGGAGAAGTTCGATTTGCCGGATAGTTGGGTCGGGAGATTCACTGTTTCCATAATGGTGGGGAACTTTATCGGCACGCCGATATTTGGACTACTCGGTGACAAGCTCGGCCACAAGATCAACCTCGTGATTGGGTCCGTGGGGCATCTTGCCGCCGCGGTTTTAGCCATCGCGGCGCCCAGCGAATGGTGGTATCTTCCGGTATTTGCCCTCGTGTCGGTTGGGTTTTCCTCGAACCTCGTTTCTCGATTCAACATGGTGGTGGAGTTCTGCGACCCGGAGCGGCGGCCGACGTACCTCGCCCTTGCCAACAGCGTCATGGGTCCCACGGGAATCGTTGCGCTTCTGGGCGGTGCGTTCGCGAACGTTCTCGGCTACAACGGGCTGTTTGTGATTGCTGGTCTGCTCGCTTTATCAAGCGCACTGTGTTTGATTTTCGCCGTCCGCGAGCCACGGAAACTTGCGGTCACAAGCCAGTTCGGCGGCTGGGAGACCCAGTGAGTCCGCTACCGGTAGAACGCCTCAGCCGCCGCATGCTCACAAGCACGCCCTCGGGATCGGGTCGTAAGGTCCTTATCCCAATCGCCTACCTCATGGGTAAAGTGCCTTAGGATCGCCCGGGAAAACTGGTTCTCGAGGGCTCCTCTCGTCCTCGCGTGAGACTTACGACAGGATGGTCTCCTGGAGGCCGGAGATAATCTCCTGGAGTTCCTTTTTCACCTTGTGGGCACTCAGAAGCCCGCCGCCAATGCCGCTCATCCCTTTGGCGAGGACTACGGCGACGTTCTCGCCTTCTGTGACAATGGTGATGTTATACTTCTGCCGCCGGGCGAGGGGGCCGAGCATCATGTGGGCGCCGGCGCTTCCCCGCCCATAAACCCCCTGTTCCTTTGTGCCGCTCTCCAGGCGATAGCCTCGCCCTGCCATGAACAGAGCGACCTTGTCGGCGACCTCATCCACGGTCGCCCCCGAAAACACCATTGTGTGCGATTCCTTGGTGGTCTTGGACCCAACCATCACTACCTTGCTCATCGCCAGCCCTCCTTGTAGTATTCCAGTCTTCGCCTTGACAGTCCATGACGCGCTGCACGCACAGCATTCTTATCTGTTGGCATGCTCCGGCCACCGGTCGTAATCGTCCTCGAACCAATTCGCTTCCTGATCCTCCGCGCACGGAACCGCTTCCCTGTGGTCCGTCACAATGACCGCCGGGATGTCCCGGGACCCTTCGGGACTCAGCACCAACTTGAGGACCTTGGTGTACTCTTCAGGATCTATTGGAGAACGCTGTGTCCAGCCCGGAGGCGCTCCGTAGGGCGTCTGCGGGGGTTCGATGCAAATCGTCTCGGCGCCCGTGCCGATGCGACCGTCTGAGGACACCGCAAATTCCCGAAACATGATGTGCCGCAAGCCGAGCGAGTAATAATCAAGGTAATCTATCATCAGCGCCGTGACGCGGTATCCAAGTCCCGGCTCCTCTGTCACCTTCAGTCCGTACGAGGGCGGCTCCTGCACCGGGACATCTTCATCCTTCCACCCTTTGGCCTTGAGTGCTTTCTTAATCAGTCCGTACTGCGCTGGTGTCTCGATAATCACGCCCCTGGGGAAGCCGATCTCGACGAGTTCCGCGGCTTTCTGGGGGGAGTCTACAGGTTCGAAGAAGTACCCTCGGTTCTCGCCGCGCAGGTCCGCCTGGTAATCCCCCAGCATCAGGACATCCCGGCTCTCGAGGCGCTGTGTGATTTCGCGGTACAGCTTCACCCCGGACTTCAGCTTCAGGTGCTTGAGAGACAGCTCGCACTCCTTCATGTTGACCTTCTCTGTCTGGTGGTTCTTTTTGACACTGACCGGAGAGGTGCGGAACAAATCCACCTTCGTAATTTTCCCGGTGGCGTCGGTGGTCACGATGACCGGCGCCCTGGCACCCCACCCCGAGCCGATGTATTGCTTGTTCTGGTCGTCCCAGAGGTCACACACGATCCACAGGATCGTTCGTTTCCCCTTCGGGAGATTTGTCGCCGCCTCAATATCTTTCAGTTGGAAAGCGGTACGGCAGTCGGTGTAACGAGCGGAGTCCACATTCTCCGGCGTGAAGATATTGTTCCAGAGCCTGACGAATCCTTCCCTGTCTTTTTCCTTCAGAGGCGTTTCGGCGTCAAGTCGGATCTGGAAATACACTCCGTGCCATTGCTGCGGGTTGGCGACGATCTCAAAGGCTCCGCGGACGAGCAGGTATGTCGGGTCCGGATACGTTACCAGAGTATCCATGTAGTTGACCTCCGCTGCGATCGCGTCGAGTCGAACCGATGTCATTCCAACAATAATTGCGAGCACACCAATGACGATCGCCCAGAGTCGCTGACTTCCCGAAATCGCCTTCTCAGATTTCATGAGTCCGTCCTCCACTCAAGTTAAGAATCCTGCCACGGAAGTTGCTCTCGCTGGAATCCAGGGAGGCAACCTTGTTTCCGAAACACCCAGTGAAGTTACCAAAGTGAAGGCCGAATGGCAAGGCCCTTGCGGAATGCCGTTCCACAAACCTCCACGGACGTGTAACTCTACAGGTCACGAAGGCTGCGGCTCACAGCTCGGTTGTAACGGCCAACCGATTCGGAAAAACCCGCACGACAATTGCCCCGTCGCGGTCGGTCCGAAAGAGGCGCGCGCCCAAGCCCTCGTACCGGTCAACGACCATCGCCGCCGGATGCCCGTAGATGTTCCCTCGGCCGCATGAGACCACCGCCACTTTCGGTCGGACGCTCCTGAGAAACTCCTCTGAACTCGACGAATTCGATCCGTGGTGGGGGACCTTCACAACCTCGCTCTGCACGGGCACACCCTCTCGCAAAATGCGCCGCTCGACTTTCGCCTCAATATCCCCGGACAGTAAAACCGACGCCCCGCCGTAATCCAGTTTCAGAACGACCGACAGATCGTTCTCCGAGAAGGAGGACAGGTCGCCTTCTCTCGGCGGGTTGAGAACGAGGCTTTCCGTCTTCGTCGAGACCGGCAAGAGCTCTCCGGCCTGGGTCACCTGGAGGGGGATTCTTCTTGTTTCTGCCAGCTTGAGAAGGTCGTTCGCCTCCGGGGCGTCCGGGACGGGCGGCCCGGCGCGAAGGATGACGAGGCGCGTTCGAATGTCGCGCAGGACATCGGTGAGCGCATTGACGTGGTCGGTGTCGTAATGGGTCACGACGAGGGCATCCAGTCTGTTCACCCCCGACCATCTCAGGAACGGAACAATCACATACCGTCCCACCTCGCTTTTCGTCGCGGACCCTCCGTCCACGAGCATCCGCCGACCATCGGGGAACTCCACGAAGGCGCAATCCCCCTGGCCCACGTCGAGAAAAGTAACTTCGATCGAACCCGGATGGCGCCGCGCCATCTCCCCGCCCACAAACACGCCGAGCGTAACCACGCCCAATGCCGCCGCTGGCACAGCCACACGCCTGAGCGTTCGCCCGAAGCCAACTACGCATAGCCCACACCAGAAAACAAACAGGAAAGCCAGCGGGGGTGGGCTGACGTTGACCGACCCAATTCTCGTGGTGAAGAACTCCACAACACCCCGCAGCGCCGAAATCAGCCCGCCGTTCGCCGCATTGATCGCTCCGGCTACCGGCAGTGAGACGAGTCCCAACACACCTGCCAATAACCCGAACGGAACGATGAACCCCACCAGCGACACAACTCCCACGTTACACAGCGGCGACAAGAAGGAAACAAAATGGAAGTAGTGCAGAATCAGAGGGAGCGAGCCGACGAACGCCGCCAGCGAGACCGATAACAGCCGCACCGGATACTCGAGCTTACGATAGACACGCCGCTGCCACCGACCCACCGTCAGAAAGCCAGGGTCGGGACGCAAGTCAAATAGCTGAATGAACAGCTGGAGCATCTTGTCCGCCAGTAGAATGATGGAAAGAACCACCATGAACGAAAGCTGGAATCCTGCGGTAAACAAATCGCCGGGGCGGATGCACAGGATAACCACCGCGGCCGCGGCAAGACTGTTGAGGGAATCTGAGCGCCTTTTCAGGATCGGGCCGAGCAGCAAGACGGTGCACATCACAAACGAACGGAATACTGGCGGGTACATGCCCGTCAATAAACTGTAGCCTGCGACTGCCACAATCGTCGCGAGAGACGAAACGGTCTTCGGCACGAGAAGCAGACGAGACAGGAGGAAATAGATGGGAAACGCCAGAATCACGACGTTAAGCCCCGAAATCGCCAGAATGTGCATGGTGTTTGTCCGGCGGAGCGCCTCTTTGAAATCCTCGTCCACTTCCCTTCGCTCTCCGAGGATAATTGCGCGCAAAAACGGCGACGTGTCCGGGGCGACCTTTCCTGCGGAGAGAGAGCGACGGAGCTTCTCCTTAAGCGAATGAACCCATGTGTAAACGGGATTGCCATGCCCCGGTTCTACGCGGCTGACCTCATCCGCCCTCAGGCAAACGTAAATTCCTTCCTGGGCGAGATACTTCTGCATGTCGAAGCCGCCGGGATTTCTCCGCTGCTCTGGAAGAAACGCTGTGCCTGCCAGTTCCACTCTGTCGCCGTATTTCAACTGCCCCGCTTCCTTCCCCGAGGCATAGACCTGAACCTTCCCCGTTGCGTCCTGCCACAGCCATCTCGCGCTCTCTGGATTTCGAAGCCTCGATGCCTCGACGGTGAACCGGCAGCGTCCCGTACTCTGCTGCGGGGATGGTCTCGCCCAACTCCCGCTCCGGAGCGGCGCCGGTTCCTCGACCACGACTCCCACAAGCTCGTAGGGCTCTTCCTCGCTCATTCCAAAATGCACGTGGTTGGGCGGCAGCAGATTCGTCTTTGCCCCGAGGAGGAATCCCACCCAGGACACACACAACATGCTCACCGGCGTGGAGAAAGTCGAATGCCTCGCCAGAAGCACGACGGCCAAAAGGAGCAGGAGGAAAAGGGGCAGTGCGTGGAAAAGGGACAATGCACGGAGATGAACAAAATGCCCCAGGACAATCCCCGGAATGAGGAATGTCGCCACCAACAACAACGGCCGTTTCAGCAGCACGAAAGGAGGTTGTCCTCCGGCATCGGGAGCGGTTTCAAGAGATGTCGCGGCCGTCATTGACTGTAGGCGTTCCGTTTACCGGGGGAGCCGGTGGTGCAGTCGTCCAGAGGTCAGCCAGTAGGCGCAGAGCAAAACCAATACGGCAAGAATAATGATAATCGTCCTTGTCTCGCGCTTCCGCCTCATAGCCTCGGAGGAGGTGCGTCTCGACAATTCCTCGAAGGGGTCCTCGGGTTCGGGAGTTTCCTTCGAGGGGGCGAGGGTCTTTTCCGGCAACGTTTCTTGTTCGGGCGGGGGGCCTTGCGGCGCCACGGTCACCGCCGCCACCGGGCAGAAATCTGCCATAAGCACGCAGAGAAGCATGCCGACTGTGAGAATCGCCAGAGCTTTTTCGAGATTGCCAATCAAAACGTTTCCGAACAACAATGTTCTCCTGCTCCCGTCATTCGCGAATTCCCCCTTCCCATCTTTCACGACTACACTGATACCATTCCCAGCACATTCAAAGCAAGCGCGTTATGGAGACGGGCGTAATAGGTCTGTCTCGGGGGAAGATTCACCGCGGAGAACGCGGAGGGCGCAGAGGGCAACGGCAATGTGGCGAAGCCACTTTCAAGTCGGATTTCTCAGCGCTCTCCGCGCCCTCTGCGGCTGTATGCTCCTCCGCTCGCCGTCATCTGAAAGCCGCTTTGCACGCCCTTGCGCCCGCGTCCACTTTCCTTGCCGGTTAGCTTCGGAGGTGGCATACTACTCGCTGGCGTCGAGCGGATTTATTCGGAGCTGAAGATGCAGGCGAGGACGCCTGCGCTACACACGTCGTCAATCGGAGTCTCCTCGGCATGACAAAGGAAACGGATGACCTCGGCAAGAAAGGCGAAAAGCTCGCCCGGAAATTCCTCCGGAGACAGGGCTATCGCATCCGGGCGCTGAACTACTCCTGCCCCCAGGGGGAGATTGACATCATCGCCCAGGATAGGAAGACCATCGCTTTCGTCGAGGTGCGGACACTGTCCTCGAGCAGGCATGGCCCGCCGTTTGAGACTGTGCGCTACGACAAGAGGCGCCACGCCACGGGGGCCGCTCTTCACTACCTGTACAGGTACAAGTTACAGGATCGCGACTGGCGGTTTGACGTCGTGGGGATCGTTCTGCTCGAGGAGGGGCCTCCCGAAATCGAACTGGTCAAGGACGCCTTTCCTCCGACGCGGTGATGTCCAACGTTCAGGATGGATGATTCGCCCATGTGCCAACAATCATGGCGGAATGCGCGGCGCGGGGGTGGATTCGGAAGGCGGTCTCCCGAAGGATTTCAAAAAATTCCTGCACTCGTTCGATTTTTTCCGAAGGAACGCTGCACGAGCTTCATAACACAACAGAGGGGCTTTATCTTGGGCGAGAGGTCGGGGTTGAGCAAAGAAAGGGGCTGTCGGCCCGGCGGCAAGCCCGCGTCTATGGCGGGGATTCCCATTTGGCAAAAGCAGCGTAACCGCCGCCGAATGAAATCACTCGAAATGGCGTCTGAAAGAAACGTGAGCTGAAAGCACGAGAAGTTGATGGAGGCCAACAGCCTGCCTGAGGCGCCTTCAGGAAAGGGCGGATAGACGCATAGCCGTAACAGTAGTGTCCTATGGGCGAAACACCTGTCATCGAGATAGAGAAGCTCCGTAAGTTTTACAGGGGCAAGTACTGCGGGGTGGACGGGGTGGACCTCACCGTCTGCCAGGGAGAGGTGTTTGGGTTTCTGGGTCCGAACGGAGCCGGAAAGACCACCACGATTCGGATTCTCCTGGACCTGATAAGGGCGGATTCAGGAAGGGCGACCGTTTTCGGTCTCGACGTCCACCGGGACTCCCTGGAGATACGGAGGAGGATGGGGTACCTG
This sequence comes from bacterium, assembly GCA_030691545.1. GTDB lineage: Bacteria > Auribacterota > JABMQX01 > JABMQX01 > JABMQX01 > JAUYEE01. The sequence goes on from JAUYEE010000312.1 coordinate 21,079, forward strand.
CCGGGGGAACTGGGGCTTTACGACGGCGTGATCGCCCGGGAGTTGGTGGACTACTTCGGGGCGTTGCGCGGTTCTGTGGCCTCCCGCATTGTTAAAGAGCTGACAGAGCGACTGGGGATAGACCTTTCCCGCCGCGTGCGTGAATACTCCAAGGGGAACAAACAGAAGCTCGGCATACTTCTGGCCTTTTTCTTCGATCCCGAACTGGTTATTTTGGATGAGCCCACTTCCAGCCTTGACCCCCTTCTTCAGAACGAATTCTATGAGTTCCTCTCTGAGGAGTCGCTAAAGGGGCGGACGGTTTTCATGTCGAGTCACGTGCTTTCTGAGGTGGAACGGGTGTGCGACCGAGTAGGGATCATCCGAGCGGGGAAGATCGTGGCCGTGGAGCGCATCGAGACCCTCAAGGACAAGATGGGCGAGATCGTGACTGTGGAGTTCGACGAGAGGTTCGATCCGGGACATTTTGAGATGCCCGGCGTTTCCAGAATGAATGTGGACGGGCGCACGTTGACCCTGCACGTCGTCGGGAACCACGACGGGGTGCTGAAGGCGCTATCTCGCTACAAGATAAGGAGGTTCCTTGCCACGAATTACTCATTGGAGGACCTCTTTCTGGAATATTACCACGAAAGCGATGGGAACGATGAATAGCGGCCTTGCTGTGTTCCTCTGGACTTTCCGGCGCAAATGGAAAGGACTCAGCATCTTCATTGCCGCCGTTGGGTTGCTGATTCTTGTAATCATCAATGTTTACCCGGAGTTCTCGGAGCTTCGTGGGAAGGCCATCGCAAAAGCCCTCGGCGGGGACATAGAGGTCTCTCTCACGCGGAATGACGAAGCAAGTGGGGACTACGCGCTCAGTTGGAGCAAATTCGGAGGGGCGGACGGGTATGTGGTCGTGCAATCGAACAGGGAGATTCCGTTGTCATTGATAAAGGGCCTGGACGTCCCCCAGGTGAATCTGCGACTGCTGGAACTCCTGCCGAGCGGCGGGACGATAACTGTCCATACGTTTGACGCCTCAACCACCAGCGCAGACTTCACTGTCGCAGAGAAAAAGCCCGGAGAGGAGGGCGCCCCGGTTCATTTCTGCGTTGTGGCATTTACCGGTAGCGTATCAAATGCGAAGATCGAGGGGGCCAGCGACACGGTGAACACAAGGCAGCCGGTTGCGAAAGGTGCCTACGACAAGCTCATGAAGCATCCGTTGATGAAGACCTTCATCGGGGATTTGGGCGTGGATATGTACTCCATTAAGGGTTTCATGAGCTTCGAGTTGTTTAGCAGTCTGACCCTGTTTATCATCATTTACTTTCTTGTTCAGTATGGGGGAGCGTTTTCCTCCGAGATGGAAAACAGGACAATAGACCTTATCCTCTCGACGCCGCTGAGCCGCCGTCGCCTCTTTATCAGCCGGTATCTGTCTTGGTTGACTGTGAACTTAATCGTGATGGCAAGCTGGACCTTTTTCATGCACGCGGGTGTCGTTTCCATCGGCAAGTCCGCGGAAGCTCCCCTTGCGGATATCGCACGGACAACGTTTCTGTTCCTTCCTTTCGCTCTCACCGTACAGGGGTTTTGCATGTTAGCCTCGGTGGCAGCCAATGATTCGAGAAAGGCCTACGGGATAACCTTTGGAATCTATTACGGGATGTATTTTCTCAGGGTCGTGTCCGTGCTGAGTGAGAGGCTTAGCTTTCTGAGGTACTTCACTGTCTTCCAGTACTGGGACTATAACTCCGTCTTCGTTGACGGCGTTGTCCGCTGGGGGGGCATTGCCTTGCTCATTTTCCTCTCAGTCAGTTTGTTTATTGCAGGGCTGGTGGTATTCGAGAAAAAGGACCTGGCGTTGTGAGTAGTTCGGGAGTTGGCCGTTCAACCAAGAGTGGGCGATAAGCGTAGCCTGCGGTTGGATTAGCCTGAACGAAGGGATGTGTGCTATACTGAGCCCTTGCTGGCTTTTCGGCGATTTGCGGAGCTAAAGAAGTACTGACATGATCGAGATTGAAGGACTGACAGTTCAATATGGGGCGAGGGTGGCCCTGGATGACGTGAGTTTCTCCGTGAAGGGGCCGGCCGTCGGCCTTCTGGGGCCGAACGGAGCCGGGAAGACGACTCTGATCCGGGGGCTCCTCGGTTTTCTGAAGCCCGCGAGGGGAAGAGGGACCGTTCTCGGCAATAGCATCGTCGCGGAACGGCTGAAGGTCCGGCAGCTCGTGGGTTATCTCCCCGAGGACGACTGCCTCATCCCGGATATGAGCGCGGTCAGGTTTCTGACCTACTTCGGCGAGCTCTGCGGTATGCCGAAAACCGACGCCACGCAACGGGCGCATGAGGTCCTCCATTATGTGGGACTTGGAGAGGCACGATACCGCAACGTCGAGACGTTTTCCGCCGGAATGAAGCAGCGCATCAAGCTGGCGCAGGCGTTGATTCACGATCCGAAGCTGCTTTTGCTCGACGAGCCAACCAACGGCATGGACCCCGCCGGACGGGAGGAGATGCTCCGTCTGATTGGGGATATCTCCCGGGAAAAGGGGATCGGCGTGCTTGTCTCGACGCATCTGCTGCCGGACGTGGAGGCGGTGTGCGACGAGGTCGTGGTGCTGAACAAGGGCACGGTTGCTGTTCACGGGAAGATCGCCGAGCTTCAGGGTGAGAACCGGAAGGTTTACGAAGTCAGGGTGCAGGGGAACCGGAATCGCTTTTGCGAAATCCTCGTCCGGCACGGCTATGAGTGGAAGGAATGGAAAGACAACATGATTAAGGTCCTCGTCCCCGAGAATGAAGGGACAGCCAAGATTTTCGCTGCTGCCAAAGAGAGCGACAACCAGATTCGGCACCTGGTGTTCGAGAAGAGCTCGTTAGAGCAGGTCTTCGTGGAAAGCGTGAAGGACCGGAAAGAGTAGCGAATGCCTGTTTACGATCAGAGTTACAAACACTGGGAAGGGACGTTCAAGTCCCACGCCTTCCGGTGGTGGGTCATCACGAAGTACGGGATCAAAACCGCCTTCAAGAAGAAGTCGCTGAAGCTGCTGTCCATGCTGGCGGTTGTTCCCTTTATCGCCTTTGCTGTGTACATATACGGGCTGACAAACCTGGGGAAGGTTGCCTTTTTCGTGAGCGAGCTTGGGGGCCACACACCAGTGGCTGACATCGCCGCGAGAGAGTATGAAGTCGAGGTGCAAGGTGATGCGGCAGCGTTTGTCCAGGGGCTTTCGGACGAGGGAATTCCGGTCTCGGGACAGGGCCCGACCTATAGGATTGCCCTACCGGACGAGGGGAATAGCAAACTGATTCTCGGCATCGCGAGGAAGACGGGAACAGAAATCGCCCGTATCGTTCCGCCAGGGGTAAAAGAGACGTTCTACAGCCAGTTTTTGCGGGTGGAGTCGGGCCTGCTATTTTTCATTCTCGTGCTTGTGGTCGGATCGGGGCTGATCGCGAAGGACATAAAGTTCAATGCGCTTCAGATTTACTTAGCCAAGCCGATCACGGGCACCGACTATGTTGTGGGGAAGTTGGGAGTATTGCTCTTCTTCCTGCTGATGGTCACGCTGGTGCCCGGGATCATTTTGTTCCTCTTTCAGGCGATCCTGATCGGCGACTCTCTTTACTTCCGTCACTATTGGTGGGTGCCGGCAGCGATTTTCGGGTACTCCCTGCTGGTTGCCTTCAGCGCGTCTTCGATGATTCTGGCGCTGTCGGCGCTCTCGGGGAACGTGCGCAACGCCGCGGCTGGGGGTGCGGCGGTATTCTGGTTCACGCCCATGGTCGGAAGGATTCTGCAGCAGTCAACACGCAATGATAACTATATGCTCGTTTCGCTGCCAGATAACTGGACGAGCGTTGGGAGCGCGATTTTCGGCAGGGAACGATGGTTTGATGTTCCGTGGGGATGGTCATTGTTGATTCTCATGACAGTAATGCTTCTCTGCACCGCCGCGTTGGTTCGTAGAGTGCGGGGCGTCGAGGTCGTGAAATGATTTCCGAGAACGCGACAATGAGCCCAAGTGAAACGCCGATTGAAGGAGTTGACCTCTCAAAATGGTACGGCGAGGTTATCGGCGTCAACAAGATTACGCTGTCCATTGGTCCCGGTGTAACAGGTCTGTTAGGGCCGAACGGCGCCGGAAAAACCACGCTGTTGAACCTGATCACGGGGCAACTCAGGCCGAGCCAGGGCCGCATTGGAGTCTTTGGCAAGAACCCGTGGGGCAATTCCTCCGTTCACCGGTTTCTCGGATACTGCCCGGACATTGACTCGTTTTACAGGGGAATGAACGGGTTCGAGTTCTTGAGGGCGATGCTGTGTCTTTCGGGCTTCTCCGGGGGCGCGGCTCGAAAAAGGTCCATAGCGGCATTGGAAACCGTGGGGCTGACTGAGCAGGCGAAGAAAAAGATCGGAGCGTACAGCAAGGGGATGCGACAGCGACTGAAGCTTGCACAGTCCATCGCGCACGACCCGGAGATCATCGTTCTGGATGAGCCTCTCAACGGAATGGACCCCCTCGGACGGAAGCAGACCATAGACCTCATCCGTGATTTCGGCCGGCAAGGGAAGACCGTGGTCGTCTCCAGCCACATTCTCCACGAGATCGAGGCGATGACGAACACGATCGTCGTCATGAACAATGGGAAGATCCTTGCGGAAGGGAACGTGCATGAGGTGCGCGAACTGCTGGATCAGTTTCCGCGAAAGGTCCTCATTGCGTGCGACAAGCCCAGACAGTTGTCGGCGAAGTTGATCGAGTGCGAGGATGTCGTCTCGGTTCGGCTGGAGAAAGAGAGCCAAGAGTTGCTGATCGAGACAATTAAGCCGGACGTCTTTTTCGATCGGCTGCCGGACGTGATTCTCTCGAACAAGATCGAGGTGGAATCGTTGACCTCGCCCGATGATAACGTGGAAGCCGTTTTCAAGTACCTTGTGGAAGAGAAGAGAAGATGAGCGATTTCTCTGAAAGCACCGCAGAAGTCGGCCTTCCCGGACCGATACAAAATGTTGTCGCTCGGTCGCTGTACCAGATATGGGCGATAGTCCGACTAACGATGCGGAATTTAGTGGTCAGCAAGCGGACGATCCTGATGGTTCTCTTAGCGTGCGTGCCCATCGGCATTGCAGTGATTATGAGGAGCGTAATGCCGGAAGAGGGAGGGCGACCGGCAAGCCAAGACCTATTCACGGGCCAGTTCATCGGGCTGTATGTCTACTTCGTCGTTATCCTGACGACAATTTTCTACGGGACCTCGCTATTCGCGGATGAGAGGAGCCAGCGCACCATCACCTTCCTTCTGATCCGGCCGTTGCCGAGAGAGCTGATCGTCTTGGGGAAATTCTTGACCTATGTGGTGAGCGCGGGTGCCCTGCTCGTCGCCTCTCTGGCGGTCACCTACTCGATTTTCATGGGACTGGATCGGGATGTGACTCTGTTCCGGCAAACCGTGCCGTTTCTCGAATGTGCGCGAGCGGTTGTGCTGGCGGTTGTAGCGTACGGAGCGGTGTTCACTTTCTGTGGCGCGACGTTCAAGCGCCCTGTGATCGCGGCTTTTTTCTATTGCTTTGTCTGGGAGAGCATTCTTCCTTATCTCCCCATCTTCCTGAAGAAGCTCACGGTGATGCACTACGTCCAGAGCCTCATTCCCAATTGGATACCGCAGGGGGGGGCAGGGGGGCTTTTCACACTTCGCGTCGAGCCGACGCCTCCGGCGACGGCGGTGTGGACGCTCATCGGAGTCTGCGTGGCCTTTCTGATACTGACGGCTCTTTCCTTAAGGATGAAGGAGTATTCGTTCGAGAAAGAGAAGGAACTATGAGGAATGGGCGATAGACGTAAGCGGACTATTCCGCGAGGGCGAGGTTGCGGAGGCGATTTTCGACGTTGGTGTACCTTTTGGTGACGCGGTTGTTGTTGACGGCGAGGCCTATCGCTTTTCGCGAGCCTACCAGCACGACGAGCTTTTTCCCCCGGCTGATGGCGGTGTAGAGGAGATTCCTCTGTAACAACATGTAGTGCTGCGTGACCATGGGGATGACGACCGCCGGATATTCGCTGCCCTGCGCCTTGTGAACCGATGCCGCATACGCCAAAACCAGTTCCTCTACATCCGTCTTTGTGTACTCGACCTCCTTGTCGCCGAACAATACCTTCAGCACCCCCTCCTCTTCTTCCGCCTCGATGATTGTCCCGGTGTCCCCGTTGAACACCTCCTTGGTGTAGTTGTTCTTGATCTGCATGACCTTATCGTTCGTTCGGAAGGACCGCCCGCCGAAGATGATTCGTTTTCCCATAGGATTGAGAAGCTCCTGCAACTCGATGTTCAAATTCTCGACTCCCACGGGGCCCTTGTGCATCGGGGAGAGCACCTGGATGTCCATGATGCGGTCGAGCTCGAATTTCCGAGGGATTCGTTCCGCGACGAGCGTCTTGATGGTGCTGAGCACCTTCGCCTGGGTCTCGCACTCGATGAAGTAGAAATCACTTTCTCCTTCATCCTCCGGCGGCTCGAGGTCCGGCATGTACCCAGCGTTCACCCGGTGAGCGTTAATCACGATACGGCTTCTCCTCGCCTGGCGGAAGATTTCCGTCAGCCGGACGGAGGGGATGACGTGCGAGGCGATGATGTCTCTCAGCACGTTGCCCGGTCCCACGGAAGGGAGCTGGTCCACATCGCCGACGAGGGTGAGGGTGGCTTCATCGGGCAGCGCCCGCAGGAGGCTGCTCGTGAGCGAGATGTCGAGCATCGAGGACTCGTCCAGGACAATCGCGTCGCAGTCCAGGGGGTCCTTCTCATCTCTCAGGAAACGTCCCGCCTTCGGACTAAACTCGAGCATCCGGTGAATCGTGCTGGCGTCGCGGCCGGTCACCTCGGACATTCGTTTTGCCGCCCTTCCTGTCGGAGCCGCCAGAAAGAACTTGACCTTCTTGTATGCCCAGATTTCCGACAGACAGTTGATCAGTGTCGTTTTGCCGGTGCCCGGCCCGCCGGTGATGACGAGAACCTTCTCCTTCAGCGCCAGTCGCAGGGCCTCCCGTTGCTCCTCCGAGAGCGTTATCGTAACGGTTTGCTGCGCCCATTGGATCGCCTTTTCGATCTTGATAGGCGGCATGGAGGACTCCGCGGATTTCAAGGCTGTGAGCTTGGCGGCGGCATCTCGCTCCGCCCAGAGCAGTGAGCGTGAATAGACGGCGTGTTCCGGCGCCTCGGCGTCTTCCTGCTCGATGAGCTGCGCAAGGGAAGAGCCCTGTTCTGCCAGGTCTTCGAGTTGCACTTCGCGGGAGTGGTCTGTGTTCTCCAAAATCGCCAGTCGGGTCTCCAACAGCCTGCTCAAACCCTGAACGACGACCCACGTGTCAACCTCTAAGAGCTCCGCCGCCCGGCTCACGAGTTCTCGCAGCGGCAGAAGGCAATGCCCCTCCCCCATCGCCGCCTGCTCTAATACATAGGCGATCCCCGCCTCGGCTCGTTCCAGTGAATCCATCTGAAACCCGAGGCTTTGGGCAATCCGGTCCGCCCTCACAAATCCGATTCCGGAAATCTCCAGCGCAAGGATGTACGGGTTTTGCTGGACGACCTGCACGGAATTGTTGCCGTACCTCTTGTAGATTTTCAGCGCGAGCGGCGTCCCGATGCCGTGGCTGTGGAGGAACACCATGATGCGGCGAACCTGCCGCTGTTCTTCCCACGCCTCACGCAGAACCGCAATCCGTCTCGTCCCGAAGCCGTGGACCTCCCGCAGTCGTTCCGGCTCATTCTCGATAACGTCAACTAACCCCATGCCGAAGCGGTCCACGAGGCGTTTCGCGAACTTCTTGCCGATGCCAGGGACGACTCCCGATGACAGGTACTTCCGCAGACCCTCCTCCGTCGAGGGGACCACGGACTCATAGAACTCGACCTGGAACTGCAAGCCGAACCGGTCGTTCACGACCCATCGCCCGACGCAGCGGACGACTTCTCCCTCGGAAATGCCGGGAAGTGTCCCGACGATGGTCGCCTCGCCGCTTTGCTCGAGGTCCACCAGTTCACGAGTCGAGGAGTAGGCATCTCGGCGCCGGCGCAACGATTCGAGAAGGGCAGTCAACCCCTCCGGCTTGAGCGCCGCGACGGTATAACCATTGGATTCGTTAAGGAAAATGACCTTCTCGACGGTCCCCTGGATGACGTCTTCAGCTTCCATGAGTCAGTGCTTTCGCGTCGCCCGTTCTCCCCTCTCCCTCGCGGTTTCGGGGTACTGGAACGCCGGAATGAATCACTTCAGGTACTTCCCGATGATTGGTGCGAGCCTCTGGCGGACTTCTTCGGAGATGTCCTCCGGGCGGGTCAGAATCGCCGTCTCGAGCGCGCGCGCACATTCGCACTCCTGATCCGGCGGAATCTTCGTCACAGCGAGCTTGACGATGTTCTGAGCCATCTGGGCGTTCTGCTGAAGGACACGGACGATGGTCTCCACGCTGACCTCCTCAGCATCCCGCTTCCAGCAATCATAGTCTGTGACCATGGCGATTGTCACGTAGCACATCTCGGCTTCCCGCGCCAGTTTTGCCTGGGTGAGGTTTGTCATGCCGATGACATCAAACCCCTGCTTGCGGTACGTGTTCGACTCAGCCCGCGTTGAAAAAGCTGGGCCCTCCATATTTACATAGGTGCCCCCCACATGGACGACGGCGCCTGCCTCTTTCCCCGCCTCGACGAGGATTCGGAATAACCCTTTGCAGACCGGGTCGCCAAACGAGACGTGCGCCACAATCCCGTCCCCGAAGAACGTGTCCTTTCGCGTCTTCGTTCTGTCGTAGAATTGGTCGGGAATGACCACTTCCGTTGGGCGAAGTTCTTCCTTCAGGCTTCCAACGGCGCTCATGGAAATGAGCCACTTGACACCTAATTTTTTGAAGCCGTATAGGTTGGCGCGGTAGTTTATCTCGTGGGGCATGAAGCGGTGACCCCGCCCGTGCCTCGGCAAAAACGCGACGTTTCTCCCCTCCAGTTTACCGAGGACGTATGCGTCGGACGGGTCGCCGAAGGGCGTCTCCAGAACCACCGAGTGGCTTTCCGCGAACCCCTCCATCTCATACAACCCCGTTCCGCCAATAATCCCGATTTCCGCTTCAGGCATAAGAGACCTCCCTCAATGCTTTTGGTGCAAAGGATGGAACCGCAGATGAGCGCAGATGGACGCAGTGGATAGCAACTACCTCCCAAAGTTCTAACAAAGCCGCCTCACTCGCCCGTCGGCGCCTCCTCTGCCCCACCTGTCGGCTGCATCGCTCTGAGCATCCTCTGAAAACCCTCGATGCTCGCTGTACCCGCCGAGCACCCCTCGATGCTTTCGACAATGTCCTTCATATAATGATAGGGCACGGAGACCGATAGCCTGTTCTCGTCGAGCTTCTGAATTCTCCGGGCGGTGTAATCCCAGAAACTGATGTTGATCTCACCCGAAACGATGGGGTAAGCAACTGCCATGTGGCATGCGGACCCGGCGAGTTCGGCTCGCGGCGGAATGCCGGTCTGATACATAGCAAGGGTGAGGAGACGGCACGCTTGGCCCGGGTTGCAGATGAAGACGACGAGGTCCGGCTTCTCCTGAGCCTCCTCGAGCGGGCAGAAAATCACGTAATCCGCGAGGTTGAGGGGCGGTTCGCTCGTCTGGGACATGCACCGGTAAAACGTGGCGTAGGAACAGAACAGCTTCTCGCCGTGGACGAGGAATTTCTTGAGCGCCTTGTCCGCATCGCCGGTGGGCTTCGGCCCCAGCCCCAGATGCCAGGTTCCTCCGGCGCAAGATGAGGTTTCCTTGCTGATGCAGTACGTCTTGCCGTCTCTTGCACTGAGGAGCGCGCGGCAGACCCAGGATTTGGCCTGGGGCGCGCCCTGGGGCGGCCTCATGGTGTAGGTTACAGCGACGGGACTGCCCTTCAACCCCAGGACTTTTTTCAATCTCTCCGAGTACTCCTTCCACTCCATAAAGCCATCCTCCATTTCTCATTCTGCGGACCGATTTCCCGGACAACGTCGTCTCCGCAGGAGCTTTTCGTTGTTGACCTGAGGCGCCGAATTTGAAAAAATCCAACTGGCGAAAACGAGGAATTGTACCACCCATTCGCCAAAAAAGGAAATCTTCGGGTCGCAGCGGGTATGGCTGTATCCGAGTGGGCCTGCACCCGGCCGCCGAACCAGACCTGGCAGGGTCTCGTGGCTTGACCCGCGCGTACCGCCGGCATCTTGCCGGCTGTCTCGGGGGCATCCTGCC
>JAUYEE010000328.1 GCA_030691545.1 bacterium
CTCCCTCCCTGAAAAAGAGGCAGGCTCCCGCGTCTATAACCGGGTTATTAGGAACGGCGTTGCGAAAGGGGATGTAGATGGCCTTTCTCTCGCCCAGGCACATATCAAACTCGGAGGGAACTTCTACTGGACACTCTCTGACGCACAGTCCACAGGCAGTGCACTCATTACGGTCAACGTACCGGGCGCCTTTCTTGACCCTGATGTTGAACTGACCCACGTGACCGCTCACTTCCTCCAGCTCCGAGCAGGTCATAAGCGTGATTCGCCGATGATTGGAGACCTTTTCCGTCAGGGGAAAGAGGGTGTCTTCGGCCGGGTCAAGATGGGGGAAAGTGCGGGATAGTTGAATCGCCCGCCCGCCAAGGAAAGGTTGCCTCTCCACGAGAACCACCTCGTAACCACTGTTGGCGATGTCCAAAGCAGCCTGCAGCCCAGTTATTCCAGCACCGAGAACCAGCGCCCTCTTAGTGAGAGCCGAACGAATTGGATGGAGTTCTTCGTCAAGCCTGACCTTCTCGATGATGGACTCGATAATTTTGGCGGCCTTGTCCGTGGCTTCATCCTTCGCGGCCTGGTGGACCCAACTGCACTGCTCTCGGATGTTTGCGATTTCGCAGCGATAAGGGTTCATGCCAGCACGAGCGACGGTTTTCCGGAAGGTCGCTTCGTGCATGGAAGGAGAGCAGGCGGCAATAACCACGCCATCCAGTCCTTTTTCCTTAATAACCGTTTCGACAATGGACTGTCCGGGATCGGAACAGACATACTTGTAGGACTGAGCGTGGACGACACCGTCAAGGTCGGACGCCTTCCGGACGACCTGGTCCACATCAACCGTTCCGGCGATGTTCGAGCCGCACCAGCAAACGAAAACACCGATCCTGCTCACGCTAATCCCTCAACCCAAGCGAGCGGGCCAGCTTCGGGCAACAAGAACGTCAAACTCGGAGCCTTCTGCTTCCGCGCACTTGCCCGGCAACATCATCGGGGTCTTGCTTAAATTGCTTATCGGTCACAGCGGAGAAGATAATCTCGACCAATTTAACAAATTAGATAGTCATAGCTAAGCTTATCGCCTTTGTAAACAACAAATGTCACGGTGCAGTTTCCCAAACATTCACTTGTCGGCGAATGACGGCGTTCCGCCTCGCCCAGAGTTGGCAGTAGGCTGTCTGACAATGCCTTTCCTCGGCGGAGTTAGCATAATCCTCGGAACCGCCTTGCGGTCCCGCAAGTTGCGAAACGGGGGATAGCTTGGCCTCGTAGGCTGCCTGCCTTCAGAAAAAGGACCTCACGGCTCATGGTTAGGAAGCTTGTTTCATGTATTGTGCTCGCAGGGCCTTGCGTCGAAAAGCTGTGCTCGCCGAGATCGTCCACCTCCAGGATGCGCGTGTCACCAGCAGGCAATCCAAGGGACGCGCTATCGACAACGATTATCGTGTCCGGCCGCATTTTCCTGGTGGAACCAATATGGTTCTCGGGAGCTTGACCGCAATTGATGACGCGGACGCAGAGAGCATCTTCGGTAGCCCTTTCGAGTCTCTTTTCGAGCATCTCCACAAGGCGGGGTCCGGCGCCATCATCTCCCCGAAGTACGTTGCCGACACCGGCGATGACGACCACGCCGCGAAGACGACTCTTCAAAACCGCCCCCCTCCATTATTGAAGGTGCAACGCGTCTTGGTCACCCGGCCAAAAGAGGCCTTCTCGGCGCATCCGCTTTCCACGCCGGTCGCACCGCTCTCGTGCTGCCCGCTTGGGCGTAGGCTCTGTCACGACAAGCCTTCGCCAACAATGATGCTCGCTGCCCTACGAGCTTGCTCCGCCGTCAGGCCCGCAGCGGGCAGGGAGACGATCTTGACTTCCGGGGCGATGCCTTGGGCCTTCAGCCAGTACAGAACCTCTGGATAAGCCAGCTCCCTTAACTTTCTTTGCTGCTCTTTCGTGGCGAGCCTCTCAAAGCCCTCGGCTGAGTAAGTCACGACTTCGCCAAACCCCGCGTTTGCCTCAAACGCAGCAACTATGATCACCCTGTCGTCTTGCTCAAGATACCACGGCAACTCCTTGGCAGTCAGCGCCTTGTGAGCCAGCTCCATGCGCATCGGCAGAACCCGGCGCTTCAACTCACCCACGATCTCTCGGTAAAGACTGCTGTTCTCGTCCACCAACTCGCCTATCGCAACGAAGTCGACCTTTGTGCCGTTCTTGGCCACGGTTCGAACCGAGCGCACAAGTGTGGACTTCCTGTGTGGAGCCTCGATTTCCCTTCGCAGCATGGCAACCCTTTTGACAGCGTCACGCACGGCGCCCCTGACCTCTTCCGGATCAAAGGGTTCCATTAGGTAAAAAAATATGCCAAATTCACGGATCTTGCGAGCCAGGTCCAGCGAGGGGTCGGCGCAGGCAACAATGATTGGAATGTCGCTCCCGAGCTTTTTGACCTCCGGAATAAGGTCGTAGGCCTTCATTCCCAGAACATCTACTCCAGTGATGAGCACGTCGGCTTGACCCGCTCGAATCATTTCGATGATTTCCCCGTGCCTCTCGACCGTTCTTACCTGCCAGGGTTCCGAAGAGAGACATTGACGGAGTGCCTCCATTTCATCCGCGTGGCTACCCGCGAGGAGAATCCTCGCTTCAGCAAGGACTCCTTCTGTAACTTCCTCGACCTCGGGAACAGGCCGCCTTTTGTGAGAAAACCGAGCCTTTTTTGTCCTGGGCTCAGCGGGGGGCTCGGCGCGCTGCAAGACCCGGTTTACCTTCTCTGCCAGCTCCTTCGGTGTGAACGGCTTTGGGAGGTAGTCCGCGGCACCCAACTGCATCGCTTCCACGGCGCTCGCAACGGAAGAATAGGCAGTGATGATTAACACTCGGGCGTCAGGCTTGTTCCGCTTGACAATTCGCAGAACATCCATTCCGCCAACGCCTGGCATCCTCAGGTCAACAATCACTGCATCGAAGTTCTCTTTGGATAATTTCTCTATCCCCTCCCGACCGTCTGCGGCTACGCTTACGTGGAAACCTTCTTCCTCGAGAACCCTTCGGCAACTGTTACGCACGACGGTTTCGTCATCAATTACCAACACTCTTCTCGCGCACGACATTTCCATCGCCTCCACCCGAGGGGAAGAGCCAATCCCTCTCCCTCACAACTATTTCTCCCTTTTCAACGGCTGCTATGACAAGAACCGTGCCGCGTTTAGGATTCCCACTGTCAGAACGTGAACCTTCATGACCTAACTGACGTCAGGCCTGCTGGTTATCGAATTCAGGTGAAGGCAAAAAGAAGGGCCAACATCGCAATGGTGCACGCCAGGCGTATAAATAGAGTACACACAGAAAGCGTCCTGAGGCCTTTCCGCAGAAGGGGACATTGTCTTAGCAGAGCTTGGTTCCTCGTCGATAGAGTGAATGCGAAGGATGCCTAAACTCGGCGGCCGCGATGCTTGCGGTCGCGTATATTCCAGCTATACGGATGTATATTCTTGCCGAAGGGCTATGAGGATTGGCCGCGGATGCCGTGTTTTCTCATAAGGGCACTGAAATTGGGACGCCGGATGCCGATTCTCTTGAGGGCTTGGGGCATGCTCCACTCATTTTTTTCCAGAGCCTCGAGGACATAAAAACGGCTGAATCCTGTCGGTTGGGGCTTCGCGAAGCGGTTCTTTCATCTCTTTAGGCTCATCCTTGGCGCGCGGCACCCATGTGTCCTCGTCTATGTCCGCTCCTTTGCGAATCTTTTCAGCAAGGCCCTGCGGCCTGATCATCCTCCCTTGGGTAGTTATGACCGGTGCCTCGATGGTTGTCTCCGGTTCATCGGAGACAGTCAGCCGAACCGTACCCGTGCTGTTTGGTCGTCTTTTCACCTATCGACTGCGCAATGGAACAAGCAACCAGTAATTTCGTCCCAGGCGGAATCAAGCACTTGGAGCAATCCGGCTATAACATTTCGCCAAACGTTCTTCAGGATCGAGGGACGTGATCGCTACCCTCTACGGCGGTTGCCCGTCACGTTTAGGGAACCGGGTGTGGAGCCCTGGGACTGGCAGATCCGCTGTCAAGCCCCTGAGCAGCCTTGTGCCACATGCAGCAAAATGACACGCCTGGTGTGCTCAGGACCAAGAGCATCCGCCTTTGGGAAGAAGAGTTTGTCTGAGCATTCCAGATAGAGTCTGTTGAACTGAGCCGCTTGGGGCAGGCTATGGGGATTGCTTTGGAGGCAAGGGGGTGCGGAGAAGCAAGAAGAGGTCGGATGGACTGCGTAGTTGCCAAAAGTTGGGGAGGTGGGAGTTGCTTCTGCCTGCGTTGGCTGGGTGGTGTGAAGCATCAAGGGCCGCCGTAGATGGGATCATAAGACACACCGGTTGTGTGGTGCCCTGCGGAGATGCAAGGCGGGTAAGCGTTTCTGCATCATGAGCGTTCTTTCTTGTCAGCTTGTATCGTGCACGAGAAAGGATGCCAGCGGCCACGAGGAGACCATACACGAAAGTTAACCCAACCGCTGCCGCGCTCCATAACCACAACCGGAACACATACCGCGCCCGCTCCCGGGCGTCGGGCCGTCCTCTCGCGTTTTGGAGGCAGAGGATCGCGGCGCCGACAAGCAAGGTCATATGGGCTAAAGTCAGAAGCCCCGAGCCAGTCCTTAGCGCCTCCGGCAGCTCAGGCAAGATATCCCTTTCACTGAACATCAGCTTAAACGGCGTCAGCAGCGGAATCAGGCCAAGTTCCTTCGGTTGTGTCGGCAGAAGGAGTGTCACCAGATAGATGACGCCCCCAACCGCTCCGACGGCTGCCGCCAGACGGCTTCCGGGTCGAAACCATCGAGCGCGACTCCCCGCGTAGATTCCGACCACTCCCAGAACTCCCAGTACGCTCGCAAGCCCACTTGCAGACAGAGGGCCCCAAACCCGTGTCACTCCCGCTTCTTCCCAAGCCACGCCGGAGGACAAAAGAATCCCAGCAAGCCCCATCGCAATGAAAACGATCGAGCGCGCGAACCCTTCGGCCGTTTTGGCGAGAAGGAGCACCGCAATCCCCGCCACGGCAGGGTAAAGAAAAAAAGCTTCGCAAGAGGTGGCACGCCTTCCTCTCCCAGGGCCCGAATGTTCACGAAAATCTTCCACACCGAGCCGTGGCCGGCGTCCCCCATCGGCATCAAAAAGCCGATCAGTAAAACCACCCCCAGCCGAACAAAAGCCCTTTTGCGAAGCTCCTCTTCGTCATGCTGGCTCCACGAAAGGCGCGTGTCCCCGGGCTGCAGAACCTCTTGCGTTTCGTCTGCGGGCGCGCTCCTATTTTGGTCCTGAATGTGTTCATCCATGAGTGTATCCTCCGCTTCAGAAACGGGTGCGGCTACGTTTAAGTGGTATTTCAGGCCGCTTGTCTTTGCTCCTGTCGGAGGCGCCGTTTCTGCCAGAGGGTGATAGATTCTTCTGGGTGATCCCACAGGGTATGGAAGCTGCCGTCCCTCAGCGAGCATCGCACCCGGAGCACTCGCTCAGCCCCCTTCTTGCGCCACCGCATGCCGGATTGCTTGCATCGCGCCTGCACCAGCGCCTTGCAGTCGGCTTCCACCTCCCCGCTGCCGATGGGCAGCCCCACAGCGCGATAGCGAGG
>JAUYEE010000020.1 GCA_030691545.1 bacterium
CTTCCTGGCACACAGCCTTCCCTGGCCAAAGCCCAAGCCTCTCCGTAGCCCCTGAGCAGGCAATACCCGGTGGCCCGGGCACGCCGCCCGGCGCCGATCGGCCCCAAAATCAACCTTGTTTTCCCCCACCGCCCCCATCCCCCCAGCACGCTGCCCCGCTATGGCAGAATTTCAGCCACGGTATGCTGGGGCTTGGCGCCGTAGGCGGCGGGTGCTACACTAATGCGGATTAGAGGCTTCGCCGTCGGCCCCCCCGCCCAGGGGATGCTGAACGCGGCGCCTGTATCTGCCCCACCCAGAGAGCGTCTGGAGTCATGCACGATGCTTATCGAGGTAGCAGTAGGCCAGGACCAGCCAAACGACGAGAAAGGCAAGCTCTTGGAGCGCGTCGCCTGCGACTTTCTGTCTACGCAGGGCTATGACGTTAGCGATCGCGTTTCGGTCACTGCCGCTGAACTCGACCTGCTCTGCCAGCATAAGGTGGCAGGCAAGAAGGTCTATGTTGAGTGCAAAGCACACCGCGAACCTCTCTCCTCGAACCATCTCACCAAGCTTCTGGGCGTCGTGACGTTCAAGAACTACGACGAAGGTTGGCTTGTTTCCGCGGGCCCTCTTGGCAAGGATGCCAAGGGGTTTCAGTCTGAGTGGGAAGGTAGGCCTGTGGAGGAGAGGCAGAGGCTGAGCATCTATACGCCTGAGCGTGTACTGGAGGCGCTGGTCTCGGCCAGGCTAATCGCGAGTCGCCCGCAGGAGTTGGCCGGCCATCTTCTCGGGTCTACCGACAGGATCGGTGACTGGACGCTCCTGCTGACGCCGTTCGGTACATACTGGCTCGCGACCTGTATAGAAAGCGGTGTCCCGGCGGGCGTTCTTGCGTTCCACGGCGACAAGGGCAACGTGGTGGACGATCGCAAACTTTTGCACAGGCTGGCGCAAACAGACTCGACAAAGCGCGGACTGGACTTCGAGTACGTCCATCGCGCGGGCCCAGGCGCCTCGGGCCAGGGTGCGGCACCCGAGTTGGAGCCAGTGGTTGAAGTCCAGCAGGCCGACAAGTGGGCTGATTATAGACCCGCGCGGCCGCAGGATTTCGTGGGCCGCTCTCAGGCTCAGAGAAGCATCCTCGATTTTCTAGAGAATGTGAGGCGGGGCACCACTGGTACCAGGGTCTTTGCCGTCACCGGGGACTCGGGGATGGGCAAGAGCTCGCTGATCGCAAAACTTCGGTACACGCTGTGCAACCTGCGGAATCGGAGGAGGTACTACCTCTATCCGGTGGACGTGCGCGCTGCGAAGGGACCCTCATATGTTCTGTCTTCTCTGCTTGCCTGTCTGCACAAGGCCGCTGACCAGGGACTAGGCAACGGAGACGCGGGCCATCTAAGAGTGGATGATCCGTCGCAGCCCCTCGCCGGTGAGCGCATAAGCGAGTTTCTCGCCGAGCTTGCGAAACGTGGGCAGGTAGTTTGCGTGGTGTACGATCAGTTCGAGGAGCTCTACTCAAAGTCGGAACTCTTTCCCGTCTTTGAGCAAGCCCAGCGCCTCGCCGTCTCCGCGATCTCCGCGCGCTCCAGTCTCGTCGTAGGCTTTGCGTGGAGGACGGACGCCACGGTGCCGCAGGCTCACCCCGCCTACTACTTGTGGCATCGCTTATCCGATCATCGGTTTGAGGTGCCTCTGGGGCCCCTTATGCACTCTGAGGCTTCCAGCGCCGTTACGCTATTCGAGAGAGAGCTCGGCCAGAAGATCAGGCCGGAGCTCCGCCGCTACTTGATTGAGAGCAGTCAGGGCTATCCATGGTTGCTCAAAAAGCTGGCCATCCACGTTTACGAGCAGATCAGGTCCGGCGCGAGCCAGGCGGAGCTATCCGACAGGGCCCTCGACGTCGCCTCCTTGTTCGACCGCGACCTGAGAACCCTGACCAAAGCTGAGCGTGCATGTGTCGATGCGATAGCCAAGAGCGCGCCCGCTGACTGGTACGAAATCCTCGACATATCAGGCCACGAGGTAATGCGCGCGCTCCAGGACAAACGGATGATCGTACGGAGCGGTGACCATCTAAATCTCTACTGGGACATTTTCCGCGAGTACGTTCTAACGGAGAAGGCTCCATCCATTCCCTTCACGTACCTCCCGTCCTCGCCTTCACTGAAATCCCTTCTCGCAGTAGCAAAGCAGCTAGGACGCAGCGTGACAACAAACCACGACCGACTGAGCGGGATCACAGGCCTTTCGAAGAAAACCGTGGGCAACGTGGTTCGAGACCTTATTATGTTTGGGGTGGCAGCAGGCGGTTCCGCGTCGGTTGGCCTGGATGGCATAATGGAAGGATCCGAGCCTAGGCAGGTGCTCTCGAGGATCCGCGATGTCCTGCGGCGCCACGCTCTCACGCTAAGATTGTCGAAGATAGAGGAAGGCACGCTCATAACGGCGGACGACATCGTTGCGCTGCTAAAGGAGATAAATCCGGCTGCAGGGCACCGGGCGAAGACGTGGAGGGTATACGCTGAGCGCATGGGCCACTGGCTCCTGGCCGGAGGGTTCCTGGAAACAGCGGCCGGGGGCTTCATCCGACGGGACCGCGGCCAGGTCGCTGAGCCCGCTTTTAGGGGGGCAGGAAAGAGGAGCGACGTCTTCACGGGGGATGCCCCGCCCGCAAGAGTGCTACAAGCACTTCAGTGGCTCGTCCGAACTCAACCCCAGACAGAGGAGGCGGTCACGCAGCATGGATACGGCAACGCTGTCAGCGTGCTCCTGAGATTTAGACTGGTAGGCCATGAGCCCGGTCGGGGGTTCGTTGTGCGTGGCGGGCAGGTGGAAGGTGCCCCCATGGTGCAAGCCATATGGGACGTGGCGAGGGCCGAAGGTGCAGTCCAGGACGTCGTGACTTATCTAAGGGAACATCCAACCGCCACTGGGCCAGCGATCGGAAGGTTTGGAAAGGAAAAGTGGGGTAAGACCTGGTCTGCCGGCAGTGAGCGTCGGATCGGGAATGCCCTCAGGCAGTGGGCATCGTGGATCATCGCGGGGCAGGATCAGGGCCGCCCCCCCGCGCCGCCCGGCCCGCGATGTGGTCAGCGCGCGCTCGTCAGCCCGCTGCCTGACCTCTTCGCGCACAACCTGCGTGTCAGCCGTTCCTCGCCGCCGCGGGACGATGCGCCTGCGGACCCGACGGCATGCTGACGGCGTTGAAGGGATCAGTGCTGGCGCGGGATTCTTCCTCGTCGGGGAAGCCGTCGGGGTCGGCGTTATCGCCGATGCCGTCACCGTCGGTGTCGCGCCATTCTTTGGGGTCGCGAGGGAAGGCGTCCCAGGGAATTGCATCGGCGTTCGGCACGCCGTCTCCGTCCCAATCCATTTCCTCGTTGTCGGCGATGCCGTTTTTGTTGAGGTCGTCGGCAATCCCGTCTGCATTGATGTCGGCATCGAGGCTGTCGCCGATGAGGTCGCCGTCAATGTCCGCCCATTCCTCTCGCTCGAGGGGGAACGCGTCCTTTGAATCGGGAACGCCGTCATTATCGTCGTCAGGGTCAACGTCATTGGGCTTGCCGTCGCGGTCGCTGTCGGGAGGAGGTCCGTCGGTGACGAGAAGGGCGATGTCAATTGTGAATGGGGGGACTGTGAAGGTCTGAAGACCGGGTGAGGACGCGAAGCTGGAGAGAATGCTCGCCTCCGTAGGGTTGTACCAATATCCCTTCCCTGCCTTCGGCACGTCTAACGCGACTCTGAGTCCCTTCACTTCGCCGCGGTCGTGATTCCAATTATGCTCGACCGGTCTCCCTGCCTGTCGCGCCGTCTGGCACTCGCGGCAACCATGGTGGTGGAGATATACGCCCGCCCGCTTTTCCGAACGCAGCGCGTACGCGCGGACCTCATCTGCCTGCCCTCCGGACAGTTTGACTTCCGCTGGCTTCATTCCCGCGTCGAGAGAATAGGCGAAGTCCTGGAGCGAGCGGACGTACTGCCGTTCCTGCGGCCCGAGCCAGATGTTCATGGAATGGCCGTCTTTCGCGTAGGAGGTCTCCCAGAAGATGAATGCGTTCTCGTTGAAGAACGCTGTCCAACTCCGCACCCGCATCCGCCGCGCAGAACCGGGGTCCCAGACTCCGCCGATCCCCTCGGCCGTGCGGTCCTGTCCGCCGCGGCTGTTCCCCTGCTCGCCGTAGATGACGGGTTTCCCGAATTTCTTGTTTTGCCGTGCTCGGTCTGCTGTGACGCCGTCGGACTCCAGCTCGTTCTCGTTTCCGTACCAGTGGGGGGCGTTAATGTCTATGCCGTCAAGCTCCGGCCTCTCCCAGCTCGTCGAGACGGGTCTGTTGTACGGGTCTATGGACTTCAGGTACGGAATCATGATTTTGTACCACTCGTCGGAGACTGTCTGCTCGTTGAGGAACTCATAGAAATCAACGTAGGCGCCCCAGCGATCCACGCTGTATTTCAGCGCCCGCTTGACCTTCGCCATTCCCTCCTCATCTTCGGCATGAGAGTTGAAGACGTTGGTGTATCCAAAGATGCCGTAGAAGTTGCGGATTCCGTATTTCTGCGTCATCTGGAGCATCTCATCAATCATGATGGCCTCTTCCCAGCGGACATTCTCGAGGGTCGAGGCGTTCGGGTCGTCGTCTCGCGCGAAGAGTCTGATGGAGAAGTTGTTCGGCGAGAACCGCCAGAGGTTGAAGCCGGCGCGCGAGTGTCGCCCGAAATGCACGTCCCAGTTCTGCGGGTTCATGGAGGGCCCGCGAGCGAACATGGCGCCCGGCGGCGGTGTCGGTCGCGTTCCTTCCGGGTCGGGGCGGAACGGCCCTTCCATAGAAGACGAATCCATCGCTGAGCCATCGTGATTGTGATCGAAGATGCCGTCCTGAAAACCGATGGGGAAATAGGGGCTTCCGTCCTCGAAAACGAGGCGCAACGGATTATTTGGGTTGATCCGCACCCATCCCTTTTGATGAACGCGGCCCTCGACCACGTGAAAGCTGCCATCGCCCGATGCTTTCTCTCCATTCTTGTTCCGGAACACGTACTGATACTTCCACTCCCCTATCTCACTCGGCGCGTACCTCGCTTTCCAGAGATCGGCTGGGTTGCACGGCCAGGTCGCCATTTCCCTTGTCCCGCCGCGGCCGTCCGGCGATTTCCTGACGATGGGTTTCTGCGGTTTTGACGAGCCATAGAAGAACCCTCCCACCGTCTGCTTCCTCCCGCTTGGTGAGATGAACTCCACATCAATCGTCACGTCCCAGGTCCGATTCTCATATTCCCCATCATGCTGGAATGTCAGCTCGAACACCTGGTACGGCGTTAACCTTCCCGTGTTCTGGCTCACCTTCACCTCGAGCGCTGCGGCCGCAACCCATCCTGGGAGAATCCGCGCAACAACTGCACAAAGAGCCCATAGCACGAGTGCCCTCTCACGCCGAATGCTCTGGCATTTCATCAGTTGACCTCCCTTTTTTCAGCCGCGTTAGCCACTGAGTTGTTTCTTCCTTCGATTCGTTGTACGCTGAAAGCGAAGAGCGCCTGGAAGAAGCCGTGCTTGCGGACTAT
This sequence comes from bacterium, assembly GCA_030691545.1. Lineage (GTDB taxonomy): Bacteria > Auribacterota > JABMQX01 > JABMQX01 > JABMQX01 > JAUYEE01. Next base: position 5,548 of record JAUYEE010000020.1, read on the forward strand.
AATGGTAACAGCGCGACGACAGAACCAGTAGAGGAAAAGGATGCATGGTTTTGGAAATGACGAATGGTTCGCTTTTGTCGGCGATGAATATGCAGGCGAGACGCCTGCGCTACAGCCGTTCCGGCGCAGGCAACCTGTGCTCACGGCTGCGTTCGCGCCGTTCTTCTGCGACTTCTGCGATACGCCTGGTGAGACCATGGGTCGTGCTTAGTGTTCTCGCCTTCTGGATGTTCCCTGCGAGGTCGCATCCCCAGGCGTCCTTCACGAGTGGTCCGTACCTCCAGAACGTGACCGAAACGTCCATTGTCATCTGCTGGGAGAGCGAGCCAGCGAGCGACGCGACTGTCGAGTGGTGGCCCGAGGGCAGCCAGACCAGCTCTGTCCTCACCGATGAGGAAGCCTTGCGACACGAAGTCGTCCTAACAGACCTGCAAGCGGGGACACCCTATCGGTACCGCGTGAGGATACCTTCTCAGGGCGAAGGGACGTTCTTTAACGGCAGTTTTCGGACAGCTCCTGTGGAAGATGTCCCCTTTTCCTTTGTCGTGTATGGGGACAGCCGGACGAACCACGAAAACCATCGGGCCATCGCCCGTGCCATCCGGGAGACCAATCCCGCGTTTGTCATCCACACGGGCGACCTCGTGACCCGCGGGGACTCGCCCGAGGATTGGGAAGCGTTCTGGGGCGTGGTCGCTCCGCCGAACGGCGAGGAGAGCCTTGCGGGAAACGCCCCGCTTTTCCCTGTCGCCGGCAACCACGAGTATCGCACAACTCTTGCTGGCTACGCGGATGAAGCCATCGTCCACTACCAGCTCCAGTTCGTCCTCCCACCGAACGGACTGGAGTCCCAGTTTCCCGAATGGAGCGAGCGATTCTATTCCTTTGCTTACGGGCCCGCCTTGTTCATTATTCTGGACCTCAATTACGACTCGGACCCGGATTACGACGCCACGGGTCTTATCACGGAGGCCGGACCGCCGGAAATCCATCCTGGAAGCCCGCAGTACGAGTGGCTGGTCAGCCAGCTCAAAGCCGCCCGCGACCACTACCTTTTCACCTTCGTCTGTTTCCATCCCTCGCCGTATAGTTCCGGACCGTGGGGGAGAAGCGACTCCTATCGAGCAAGGTTTCTGGACCCCCTCTTCCGCGAATGCGGCGTGGATGCGGTTTTCACCTCCCATGACCACTTCTACGAGCGCAGCGAGACGTGCGCAGACGGGTATCGCATCCTGTACTTTGTGGAGGGAGCCGGGGGCGCCTCTCTTTACCCTCGCCTGAGCGGCTGGGACGAACCGGGGTCATGGATGTGGGATGAATCCAATCAAACGTTCTACACGAAAGCGTTCGACAACGCGACCAACAGCTTTCTCCGGGTGGACATCACCCCCTCTGGCGGCGGGGTGTGGCAGGCGAGTTTTTCCGCGGTTCGCCCGTCGGGAGACGTCTTCGATGTCGCGGCGATTCGCAGACCGTGGCGAGACATCCGGCTCAACGACAAGTGCGTTTTCTCGTTTGAGGCGATCCGTGGCCGAACCTATCGGGTCGAGTACTCGGACGACCTCCCTGCCCCCGGGATGAACTGGCAGGTTCTCGAGGAGTCAGTCTTTGCCAACACCCCTTTTCTGTACATTACCGATGATGGGACAAAATCGGGCTCTTCCCCCGCCGATAGCTCCGTGCGGCATCGCCTCTATCGTGTGGCGGAAGTCCAGTAGCGGGTCACGCAAGGCAGCCGCCCAAATGCTGTCTGAGAGGAGCACAGGCGGTTGCCTCATCCCGCGGCCGCTCCCCGGGGAGGGTCGGAACACCCGTGACATCCTCTCCGCGGGCGAGAGATTCTCCAACGATTTACCGGCTGCGACGAAGTGACCCACCCCCGTCGCTTGGGAATAGCAGGTCACGGCCGGCAGCTCGGGCAGGGCTTATAACCCTTCTTGATCGCCTGCGCTTTTCCAATGCGGTATCCGCGACCTCGCAGGTGACGGCATCCTTCCTTGTGATAATGACTGCCGCTCCCCCCCCGAATGTAAACTACAACGTCGGCGTCGGAAGGTTCAACTCCTTCTTCCGCACCAGGTCCTGCGGAGGGAGACCCGGGTTCAAGACCACCGGGGGCCTCGCTTGCTCCTTTGTATCTGCCGAAGGCATAGCCGACGAAGAATCCGACGACAAGCCCCCCGACAGCCCAGGGAAGATATTCCACCATGTTTCACTCGCCTTTCCTCTGTTACCGCCTTCCTTTGGTCTGAGAACTGTCCAGTACACCACCCCTGTCTTGCTGTCTTTGCGGGACGTGGAAGAAACTGCATACCCTCGATGTAGCGATACGTGACGTCAACCCACCAGGCACCATTCTCATTATACCATTACCGCGTTGTGAATCAATCAAAAATCGCGCGGCTGTTGCCCCCCCCGAGAGTCAGAAAGTGCAAACCAGCCCAATTAAAGCTTGCCACCGGATGTCGTTTCCGCTATCATAATATCGCACTTGAGATAAGAATGCACGCAGAACGCTGCCCGGATTCCTGTCGGGCGGTAAAGAAGTGCTGGATTGTTTCGTGCGTTCGGCAACCATGACCGGTACTTTTCATGTCGTTTCCTCCCCCGGGAGTCTCGAATACACGTGTGCCAAAGTGGGTGACGGTTTTGTTTTTGGTGACCGTTGCCTGCCTGAGTGTGGCACTGGTCTGTGCCGCGAGAGAATACCTTCTCCACAAGCAATCTTCCACTGCGAAGGCACTTAAGCCGACGCGCCCCGCACTGTTAACTCAAGCAGTTCCCCAGCCACAGAAGAATTCTCCCCCCGAACCGCCAGCCCCCAAAGAAGAAGCAAAAAAGCAGCCGGTTCCTCCCGCTACCTCGCCGCCATCCACACCAAAAGCAGCCGAGCCTTCGCCCGCTGAAACGACGGCAAACGTCCTCGAGGTTGTCCTGACCTTTGACGACGGCCCGCACGTGGAAGAGTGGGGACGAGATAGAAACTACACGGAAAAGGTCATCAGGACGCTGAAAGAGAATCTCATCCAGAAGGACGTCAAGGCTGTTTTCTTCGTCCAGACGCACGCTCCCGGGCGAGGCGGGACACCGGTTGGCCGAGAAATCATCGCCGCCGTAGCAAAACAAGGCCACGTCATCGCAATCCATACCGGGTCCTTCGTTGACCACGCCAGCCACAGAAAACGCGCCGCGGCTCGCCCTTTTGACGTGAACGGAAACGGGACTATTGACGGGGGGGACGGGGCCAGCGGCCTTGAGAGTGATATGATTCAAGCGAAGGTGAGAATCTACGGACTGACGGGTCGTGTCCCCGCTTATGTGCGGCCAACGTACGGCGAAAGAAATGAAACGGTCAAAGCCGTTTACGAGAGGCAAGCCCTGGGGATGATTCTCTGGGACATTGACAGCGGGGATAACACCGGCAGCCCCCCTGTGGACACCGTGAACCGGAACATCCACGAGGGGGTTGAGCGGTGCATCGCCGCCGGCAGGAATCAACTGGTCATCCTGTTCCACGACATCAATTCCCGAACAGCCGAGAACCTCGAGGAATATCTCGCTAATATCTGCATCGCCGCCCGGAGGCTCGGCAAGACAGTTGAGTTTCCGACTTCCGCCGAACGGGTCATCGAAATACTCAGCGGAAAGTCTTACGAGTGATTTCCCTGCTTCTCACGAAACCCATTTCGCTCCCCCACAGAGAATCGTCCCCCACGGACCGACCTGCGTGCGGGGTGTCGCTGTATTTCAAGCGTCCTGTTGCGCCCCTTCAGAGCTGATACGGAAAGGGCGATGTTACCCCAGGGGGGTGACTGGACTTTATTGTTGCTGCCCTCTCAGGGCGTCCAGCGGGCGACGATGGACGAGGGTGGGCGGACAAGGTCAGGCTCTTTTGATGACATCGGCCTCAGAGTCTCTTCCAAAGCCCCAACGGGGCGTAATACCTTAGCCCAGGGCAACGCCCTGGGTCCCGGCGGACGAAGTATCCTGAAGCCCTGAAAGGGCGAAATAGTTTCACCCGAGCCTGGAAGGAAGGTAGTCCCTTGTGCCACGAAAACACAGCCGCACCCTGCGTGCGAATGAGTTTGCCTCGTAAGCATCGGCGTGCTATAAGCATCCCTTCGGGTCTGTCCTGTGCGCGGCCCTGCAACCGACAGCCCTGCATGCCATATTGTTCTGTCTCCGGCGGGGCTGCCACAGAAAGTGGGAAGTGAATTAAGATGACCGCCGTCTGCGTGTTCTCGCTGTTGATGGATATTGTCGTGGTTTACTTGATGCTCGGACTCAACTTCCGGGCTGTGGACCTCAATGCAACACCTGCTCAACTTGGCTTGCTCCAGGCTTCTTTTGCCGTGCCCTACACGCTGCTTTGTTTCTTCATGGCTCGCCGGTTCTCGTCACTCGACACCCGCGCGGCTATGACGGTCAGTTCGCTCGCCCTGTTGATTCTGTGTATCCTGAGTGCGATAATGTCCTCTTTGACGTCGTTTTTTCTTCTGGCGGTCCTCGTTGGAACCTCGACGGCTTTCTTCTGGCCGCCGCTCGAGCACCACATCGCCCGAAACAAATCCTCGCACGAGTTGTACGGCGCCCTGAGCCGATTCAATCTGTGGTGGGGGAGCGGATATGTTATCGGGGCAACCACGTGCGGGCTGCTTTTGGAATGGGATAGCCGGGTGGCGTTTCTGACAGCCGCGGCTTGCGTGGTCCCGGTTGTCGCAGGGAGCCCTTTTCTTCCTCACAGTCCACGGCTCCGACCGAATCCGGCAGCTTCTGAAGCTCCCGCCTCCCCGCCCACGGTCTCAATTGAGAACAGGCGCCTCTTTCTGATGCTGAGCCGCGTATTCATCTTCCTGACGTACGCGTCCGCTGGCGCCATCCTCGCGCTCTTTCCGAAACTTGGAGATGCGCTTCACTTTGGTAAGCCCCTCGTGAGCCGTGTTCTTGCCTTTTTCTACATTGGCCAGTTGCTATCCTTCTTCATTCTCGCGAAAACGAGCAGATGGCATTATAATCTCCGGCTGCTTCTGGTTGCACAGGGGCTGTGCGCGGTGGCCTTTCTGACTGCCTTCGTATGGAACCGCACAGTCGTCTTTTCAGGCGCCTTCGGGGCCATCGGCTTGGGAGCAGGGCTGAGTTACTTCTCCAGCCTCTACTACACGCTCCATGAGCCGGTCTTTCGCACCTCCCTGGCGGGGGTACACGAGGCGATTCTCGCCGCGGGGCGACTGCTCGGGCCGCTATCTCTTGGGGCCGTGGCGGGGCGTTTCGATCTGAAGGCGCCATACCTGTGTCTTGCCAGCATCTTCGCCCTCTATTTCGCTTTCACCTGCCTTGCCAGCCGACGACTCAAGCGAGGTGTCTCGACCCCTGCGCCTCTGGTCTGATCCGACGGCGACGGCCTTGAAGAGGACGGTGCATTGTGGTAGTATTTTCTTCGTGGGGGGCGGGAACCTGACATCTTGCTTGACCCCGAGACGCTCGACCCATGCCGCCGGCCAGGAAAAATAGGGAGACCACCGTCGCCATGCCGAAGGACGACTATTTCCACATCCTTGCCCAGACCAGAAAGTTTGCCAGGAAATGGCAGACGCTGCTGGTTTGCGAGGGCCTGGCGTACGTGGGGGCCTTCTTTACTCTCTTTGTTTTGCTCAGCTTCGCTTCGGACAATTTGTTTCACTTCTCGCCGATATTGCGCGGAGCGATTCTTGTTGTCCTGCTTTTGGCTCTCCTTGCTCTCCTGTATATCAAGGTCTTGCGGAAGCTCGCCATGCGGATCAGTCCGGAGCAAGCGGCGGTTTATATCGAGTCCCGCCTGGGCGAATTCGACAACAGACTGATCAACGCCCTCCAACTGGGGAAAGACGAGGAGTCCCTGAACAACGCGATTATCCGCGCGCTCGTTTCGGAAGCCCAGACGGAACTGAGACGCCGCTCGCTCCGGAATTCGCTGGACTTCCGGAAAGTGGGAAGGTTCAGCGCGATTCTCGGGGCCGCTGCTCTGGTGCTGTTGTTCTACTCGCTCTTTTTCGGAAGTTACTTTCAGAACGCGTTTGCGCGGTTCTCGCGCCTGACGGACAGGACGCTTCCGATAACCCGAGTCAACCTGACGGTCACACCCGGCGATGCGACGGTTTTCTTAGGGGATGACCTTGAGGTCGCGGCGTCCCCTGCGGCGGGTCCCCTGCCAGAGGCGGCGTACCTCGTCCAGCGCGACGAGCGGAAGAAAAGCATCCGCAAAATGGACTTCGACGGCGAGCGATTTGCGTACTCGTTCCGCACCCTACAGCACGGCTTCCGCTACCGAGTGGTGGCGGAGGACTTCAAATCCCGGTGGTACGAGGTGGTCGTCGGGGAGCCGCTTCGCGTGGACCGGATAGACATGACCCTCGCCTTTCCTGAATACCTCCAGATTCCGGCGCCTGTCGAACTGTCCCCGGCAGGAACGGAAGTTCGCGTCCTCCAGGGCACGCGAGCGAAACTCCATGTGTTGACGAACAGAGAAGTCCGCGGCGGTCATCTCCTCATGGGTGATGCTCGAAGTGGCACGGGCTTCCAGCCCGTGTACCATGGGCAGGATGCCCATGCCACCCCCCTCGAGCGCCTCGCCCCGAAAGAGCTTGTCGGGGAGATAACCGTCACAGAGGATCTCACCTACCGTATTCGGATGGAGAGCTCGCGGGGCGACTCTACAAACGATTCTCTTGCGAGAAAAATCCTTTCCTTCGACGACCTTCCGCCGACGGCAGAACTGCTTGAGCCGAAATCCGGCTACCTCGGCGGCGGAGAGGAGCCGCTGACGATAATTGCGAGAGCAACGGACGATGTGGCCCTCTCCTCCGTGCGGATTCTCATGGAACGGGAGAGGAATGGAGCGGAGCCCGCGACTCTGGCGCATTGGGAGTACAACCCCGGACCGAACGAGACGATAGACGCTCTGAAGCGGGGGGCAATCGAGACGGCAAAGGTGAATCTCCGCGACTATTTTCAAGCGGGTGAAGCCGCTCTTCTTTCTGCTGCTGTACGAGACATGAAGGGAAATGAATCGCTGTCCTCGAAGGTGCGGATTACTTTGCTCAGCGAGTCCCAGCGGTCTGAGCTTGAGCAGGCGGAGAAGGAATCCATATTCGAGAAGTTGCGCGAAATCCTTGACCTCCAGGTCCAGGCACGCCTCGCAACGGACAAGTCAAGCGCGCCGCAGGACACGAGTCTCCAATCGGCGCGAGAGCAGCAGGTGGACCTCCACGGGCGAACCGTTGTTCTGATTGACCGCCTTAGCCAGCCGACTCAGCTCGACTATGGCTACGTCAAGAGGGTTCTCCTCGGTCTCTCGACAAACCAGATGCCAGACGTCGTCAAACGGATGAACGCCCTTACTCCGGAGACGTTCTCGGAAAACAAACCGGTCATACTCGGGGTTCAGGACGAAATCATCAATGCCCTCAAGGAGCTTCTCGGCGAGTTGACACGGGAAGAAGAACCGCCTCCCGAAGGCGAGACTGCGCCGACGAAAGACAAACCTCTTGCAGGTGCACTCTCAAAACTGAGAGAACTGAAGACCGCTCTCGATAGCTTCATCGCAGAGCAGAAGAAGGTCATCACGTCTTCTCTGGAACTCCAGAAGAAAAAGCCTGAAGACTACACACAACAAGACCAGGACCTCAAACAGAAACTCCAGATTGTCCAGGACCAGTGGGCGAAGTTTCTACAAGAAAAATCGTCCGAACTCGAGAAAATCCCCCAACAAGATTTTTCCGACCCGACGCTCTTGAAGGAACTGCGGCAAATCTACGAGGAGATCGAGGTCGCCGCAGACGAGCTATCCAAACCGGGTGCCCGGATTCCGGTGAAGGAAGAGGAGGTTGGGCTGGAACTCGCTGAGAAGCTCGAACACAACCTGGAGAGCTGGCTGCCGAACGAATCAGACAAGCTGAAATGGGAACTGGAGGAACCTTCCACGCCCCCGGATGTGCCGATGGCGGAGCTTCCGGAGGAGCTCGAGGACATCATCGGCGACCTCATCCGAGAGGAGCAGGACCTCGACCCGGAGATGGAAGATGTGTCAAGCTCCTGGATGGACTCGATAGACGCGGGAGCCGGCTGGGACGTGATGGACGGCCCAATCAGCAACATGAGCGCTAAGGGCAAAACCGGCAACACGCTCCCTAACAGCAGCGAGATTAGCGGGCGAAGCGCTGAAGGGCGAACCGGAAAATCGAACGGCGAATTCGTTAGCGATACCGCCATCGGCAAGGGCGGGCGGCGAACGCCCACGCGAGTGATGAACGACCCTTACGAGAACGCGACGGTTGACGACCGGATGACCGAACCCACGGGAGGAGCCACTGGCGGCGGCAAGCGCAGCGGCGCCGGAGGAGAAGGACTCCGGGGGCACGTTCCTCCGGACCTCCAGACCAGAATCTCTGATCTGAGGGGCAGGCAGGCCGATCTCATCACCCGCGGCGAGAAGGTTCTCCATGATTTCGAGAAGCTGAACCTCGACGCCGAGAAGCTCGATGAGGCGCTTCAGAAGATGACAGACCTCGATAGCCGCATGGAGAGATTCAAATACACGGACCTCGTGGCGGCAAACAAGCAAATCGTTGACGGGTTGAAGTCCACCCAAGACATTTCCTCACGTGAATGGACAATCCGACGGGAACAGAACGCCCGCTTACCGACGAAAGTCCGCAAAATCCTGAATGACACGTTGAATAGCGAATTCCCAAGGGACTACGAAACGCTCCTGCGGGAGTATTACAAGGCTATTGCAGAGTAAGGAATGAACCGCCTGTCGCTCGTGCAAACCGCAGCGGCGATAATTGCCGCAGCCGTCACCCCAGTCCCGCAAAAGCAACCTCCAAACCTCGTCCTGAACGGCTCCCTCGAGCAGGGTACAAATTCGCCGCTGGGTTGGGACATGTTGCCAACGGATGGCTCCATCCGCTGGGTGCGTTCCGGGGGGAATCCGGGCGGTTGCATTGTGTTCACGATGTCGCGCAGCGTCGCCGAAGGTCCGGGGATGCTCTACTACAGCGACTTTTTCCCAGTGACCAGTGGGAGGAAATACGTTTTCTCTGTGGACATTAAGACGGACGGACCGGTTCCGCGCCCGTTCGTCAAGGGTTATGCACTGGCCCCGGACGTTCACGGCAAGATCGAGCGGCGGCCTTTCTACCAGAGACAGTCGCCATTCTCGGCGACGGACGAATGGCAGACCTTCACGATGACCTTCACGCCGAAGGTCATTCCTGCATACCGAGGAAGATATGACATTCAGTGGGCGAGAGTGATGCTTTACGCTTACTTGAATCCGGGGAAGATTTACTTCGACAACGTCTCCGTGCGGGAGTCCCCGCCAGAGGATGACGTTCCCTCGCCGGATGGAGAATGAGGCACTGAGCTATCGCCGGGGATTTCGATGTTGCCGGAATCGAGAAGAAGGTGAAGCTCACGGACGGTGATCCTCTGGACAGTGTCGCCCTCGGCTCTTTTCTCTAATTGCACATCTCCGGAAAAGACCGCCCGGTTGTCTCGGGTGTTCAGACGGACGGCGCCGCTGGTCACCACCAGGCTCGGCGGAACGAACCTGTCCATGCATCTCACATTTCCGAGACAGGTCACCACGCGGCGAGTGCGGTCCACGGCGCTGCGCTCCGAGGTGATGACGTAGTCCCTATACTGAATTGTGGGCGTGAGATAGACGACCGTCTCGGAGCCCGGGCCGCCGTTTCCCGATTCGGTGAACAATCCGACCGCGCGAATTCGCAGAAATGGGGTAGCTCCAGGAAAGGCGCTGAGGGAGGCGTCATTCTCACGGAGAGGAGCGAAGAACGCCCGCTCGAAATCCGCCCAGAGTTCCTCCTGCCGTTTTAGGACCTTCATAGCCTGTTGTGTGCCGAACATCCGCATGGCCTGGGACATCTGCTCGCGGGCGTACGAAGCCCAAACCGTCTCCGGCCCCTTTTCAATCACGGTACTGAAGGCGTTGAGGGCATGCGTCCGGTCGCCAAGCATCAGGTAGCATCGGCCCAATCCGAAGTGCGACTGAACTGCGTAGCGTTTCCCCAAGTCCGACTCGAGAACGCGATTGTAGTCCTCGATGGCAGCGCGGGCACTTCCCGCGTCGTGCGAAAAAAAGGCGGTTTTGAGGTTCGCAGCGTGATAAGCGGCTTCCGCGGCGGCGTCTTGTCGCGGGTAGGTCTTTTTGATGTCCTCAAAGACCACGAGGGCTCCGGCCGGATTTCCGAGCTTGACCTCGCATTGTCCAATCTGGATGAGGCAGCCGGAAGCGAGTTCTGAATCAGGATGCCCCTGCTGGAGTCGCGAAAAGGTGTCCTTCGCACTCCGCCACTGACCGAGCATCTGATAGGCTCTGCCCATCCCGAAGAGGGCTTCCTGAGCCTGCTTCGGACTCTCGCCGCCGGCCGTCTGCCGATAAATCGTGATGGCGTCCTCGTATTTCTCGAAGACGAACAGGCGGTTCGCCTCGTCCACCTCGCTCGCCCACACTGCGAATGACACCATCCCTGCCGCGAGGACCTCTACTAGACTCTGCAGCTTGACAACCACTTTCTTCGCCTCCTATGGCCCCCCCATAGGAATGATGGACTCGACGGGCATTCCCTCGCCGGGGAAATAGGTGTGGTCCACCACCGGCAGGCGGACAGAGCTGCCGGGAACGCCGTCGCTTGTCACGGCACGAAGAGGATTATCCCACGGGTAGCCCCAAGCCGGACGAGCACGGTCTTCCATCCCCCGAACGGCAAGCCAGAATTCGCTCGGCTTGATGTAATTCTGCCTGACGTCCTCATCCAGGGCGATGAGTCCTCCTCCGGGCTGCAGTTTCTCATCGAGACCGGCCGAAATCTTCTCAGCCCCATTCTCACCCGTGAAATGCGCCGAGAACATTACGGAACCTGCAAGGAAAACAAAGACTGCCGCCGCCCGAAGAGCGAGCACCGTTAACCGGCCCGCCCAGAGGTTGGCGTGAGGATGGACAACCCCTTGCTCTTCGGCCCTGACCTGACCCATCACATCCGCGACACGAGAGCGACGCGGAGAAGCGGCGTCCCACGAATCAAGCATCCTGGAGGTCGTGCGGAGCGCCGAAAGCTCCGTCGAGCAGAAGAGACAGACCTCGAGGTGTTGCTCCACGTCCTTTCTCTCCCCCTCCGTGAGCTCACGGTCCAAATAGGCTGGCAGTTGTCGTATCGCTTTCCTGCAATTCATCTTTTTTGGCGACCTCCTTGCCTGCCATGTAGTCGGCAAGGAACTCCTTTAGCTTCATCTTCGCCCGAAAGACGCGCGACTTGATTGTTCCTTTCGAGCACTTCAAAACCCGGGCGATCTCGTCGTAGCCGAGGTTTTCATAATGGCTCAGAACGATAGCCAATCGCTGCTCTCGCGGCAGCCGCAAGATGGCCAACCGGACGATCCGCGCCATCTCTTTTCTTTCCACCCGCTGAGCGGCGGATTCTCCTTCCGCCTCGAAGAAATCTATGATATTCGAGTTTTCTCCAACCGGCGTGTCGAGCGAGACAAACCGATACTTCTTCGTCTTGCGGAGGTAATCCCTCGCGACGTTCGCCGCGATCGTGTACAGCCACGTCGAGAACCTTCCGCTCCCCCGAAACCTCCCGCGAGACCGGTAAACCTTCAGCAGCGTCGCCTGGACGAGGTCCTCGGCCTGCGCGGCGTTCCCCACGAACCGATACAGAAAGTTGAGTAGTTTCGGCTCGTAGCGATGGGCGAGTAGCGCGAAGGCTTCCATATCGCCCCGCTGCACCAGGCACATGGCTTCTTCATCTGACAGGCACTCGAGCGCCTGCTTCATTCTGACCTTTTCCTCACTTAGTTATAACGTAAAGCTGAAGGAGCGGTTCCGCTTCTTCGCCCGATTTTCTGGATGGTCGCCCACCCGTTATCAGTATCAATGTTACCGCAGTTTTCTCGAAATGTCAGCAGCCAGCCCCGAGCGGCCGACACTGCGCGGGAAGAATGAAACGGGACTCTCTCCGGGAAGATTGCCTGCGATCTTGCCTGCGGATTCTCCAGCATGCCGCAAAACCGTTTCGACGAAGACAGGGGAGGAAGACCGGTGGCGGAGCCGTCGTCAGCCCGACTCAATTCAAGGCTGCAATCGGCCAATCCCCGGTCCGCAATCGCCAATCAAAAATCCAAAATCGAAAATTGAAAATTCCCCCCTTCGTGTCCTTCGTGTTCTTCGTGGTAAGATTCTTCTTACGGGTTTTCAAGAAGACGGTAGAAGCGGCGAGGGGCGAGGGAGGGTGGAACGCCGGTCAGCGAGCCGTCGTCGAGCCAGGAGGTGGTTTGACTGCCGGAGGAGGAGAAGTTGGCAGTCGCGAGATGCCAGGCGAAAAGGTCGTCAGTGTAGAAGATGGAATAGATCTTGTCCTCAAGGGAGCTCCAGGTGAAAGCCGCTTCATTTGTGCCTGGGGCAGGCTCCAGCTTGTTGATATAGAACTCGTAGGCGCCCATGTCCACAGTGAGGCTCTTTCCGCCGAACATGATCCTGTGCATCCCTGCAATGTCGAACTCCGGCAAATGCGGCCTGTTGAACCCCGCATCAATGCACGGCGAATCCGCCCTCAACCGAAAATCCCCTTTCTCCTTATCCACAAACCTCGGCTCCACGTTGATGTTCCCATCCCCTCCGCCCGTCCATTCCTGTATGCAAGAGTAGCGCGGCTCCGCGAGGTAGTCCTGGAGCTGGGCGCCGCCATTGCCCCAGATGATGCAATTCTCGATGAGCGCGTGGTAGGTCTGCTCTACGCCGCCGGCGGTATTGCCCCATATCGTGTTGCTCCGAATGACGCCGCCCGCCCGTGAAATCCCGTTGCCTGAGTTGGCATGGATTTGGTTGTTCTGGATCAGCCCGGGGCAACTGACGATGCCGGTCCCGGCGTTGTCGAAGATCAGGTTGGCAAGGATGGGCCCCCCGCAGTTCCAAACGGAGCCCACGTTGCGGGTGATCGCGTTGCTCCGGATGAGTCCGTCGCAGAATGCCAGAGCGTCCCAGCCGGTCTCGTCCCCATTGTCAGCGATCAAATTGTTTTCTACGGTTCCTTTGCAGGAAAAGAGTCCCGAGCCGGAGCCCGGGGGCCCGTAGTCGGGGAAGCCCGTGGCCCTGTTGCGGATGACCGTATTGTTCCGGATAGTGCCCGCACAATGGGACAGCCCGCCTCCCACGCCCGCGACGTACCGAACGCCGCCTGGGTACGTGTCATCCGGGACAGAGTAGCCCTCTGCGACGTTATCCGAGATGACGTTGTTTTCAATCAGGCCGTTGCAGTAGTAAAGGCCGCCCCCGCAGGCCGCCAGGTCTTGCGAGCCGTCCGCGCGGTTTCCCGTGATGATGTTGTTCCTTATGGTCGCTCCTGTTCCGTTGCCGTTGATTCCGCCCCCCTGGGGGGCTGCACCGTTGGTGATCGTGAATCCCTCGAGCACGCACGCCTCCCTCTCGTAGCCAGAGAAAGTGACCACGGATCTCTTGCCAGCCCCGTCGAGTATCGTGTTGGCGACGACCGCCGGCTCCAGGGGATCCCTGCTACGGAGGGATAGGTTCGGGCGCATGCGTATCTCCACGTTCTCGACGTATCTCCCCTCAGCGACCACGATGGTGTCCCACGCTCCGTCGGCCCCGTTCATCGCGGCCTCGATGGATTTCACGGCTGTCTCCCAGGATCTCCCGTCTCCGGACTGCCCCACAGACCCATCCACATACCACGTCGCGCCTTCGCTGAGCCCGGCGGGCCACAGCGCGATGATCGCGACAGCCGCTGCGAAGCTCGTGCTCATTTTGCTGCCGCTCCTCCCCGACCCGGTCACACGAGGCCTATTGTTTCAAGCACGACAGCGAGGCCACGTATGCCGTCTTGTTCGCTTTTACCCGAACACCCACAAACCAGTCGCCGGATTCGCCTTGCTGCACCTGAAAGGTTCCGGTGACGAAGTAATACAACCGGTTTCCTTCATCAATGTTTACGTACGTCAGAACCGATCCCTGGTACGTCGGGCTGCTGATGGCATTGTTCCCGGTGGGTTCTTCCCTGACGGCCCTCTCGGCGTACGGTACGATGTCGTCGTTTTCCGAGATGTCGGAGCAGTCAGTGAACGCGAGAAGCTCAACGGTGTACGCTCCCTGGGTCAGGTTCACCTGCTGATGGAGGCGCTTCGCGGAGGCCGATGTGTTCTTGCCCTCGAAGCACTGGGCCTCGCTTCGAACGCGGTTTTGGATAGTTCTTATCCAGCGCCCGTCAAGCCATCCATGGCCGCTTTCGGTTGATGTCCCCGGCGAGTAGATTCCTTGCGATGAGCACGTCCTCCACAACCTGAAAGTCGAACATCCCGACGCAGAGGAAGTCCGCTCCGCCCTCGAAGGCGAACCGGAATCCCTCCTGCGGAGGAATCGCTCCAGCCGCCAACACCTTGAACGCGATCCACGGTTTCTTGAGGGACTTCATGTACTCGACCGTTTCCTGCGGATTGACGCAGTACATGTTGTCGTGAAACTTATTGTGGTCTCTCTGGTTTGGACCGATGACGTCAAAGGCTTCCCGGTTCTCTTTCGGCGTCGCGGACCAGTATTCGTCGGGGTGGAGCGTCTTGACCCAGAAGTCGGGGTCAAAACCTGCTTTCACGCACGCCTTGACCGTCTCAAGGCTGTGGGCACCCAACCCCCCGGGGACGCGTTGCTCCTTAATGTAGGCGAGAGCTTCGCCTATGAGATCCACTTTCCCGTCGCGAACGGCCTTGTCGGCGATTCCGCCCTGGACATACGCCGCATGTACGCCGTTATCCACGCTTCGCTTGATGCCCTCCTTGATGTCTTTTCCCCAGGCGCAATCCGAAATCCATTGGATGGCGCCGCCCCGTTGCTTCCAATACGCGTTGATGACACCATCGGAGATCGGGTTTGTGAGGATCGTGTTAATCCCATTTTCCTCTGCGAGTTCCAGCGTCTCGAAGACCTTCTCATCTGTATGATACGCCTTGACCAGGTCGGAGACGTACATCAGGTCGCGGCTATGTGCCCATCCGCCGATGAGGTTTCCGCCGCAAAACACACGGCTAATCTTGAGGTTCTTGATGGTGCCGAAGGGGAGCTGATTGCCGGAGCTGGACTCTGCTGGCGCGCTTTCGCCCTGCGCCATCCTCGCCAGAAGATGCCGCTCCTCAAAACTCCAGGTTGCCAGTGCTGCTCCCGCGGCTGCAGATGTCCTGAAGAACCTGCGTCGGTTGATGTTCCTCATGGTCTCAATCCACCTTTCTCATAATTCCGATATGTCTTATCGCGGAGTTCCATCCACCCTTGGCAACAGTGTACCACAACCGTCCGTGCGAGACAAACGGCCCGCTCGAGCGGGTGCGGCCACGTTTAAGTGGGTGTTTCCCTTCATCTCGTCCTCTATGTGCGAGCTCACACCTTGGGAGTGCTCAAGCCGTGCTTGAGCCTTCAAAGGCGGCCTGCCCGTTCACCCGAACAGAATCCCGGCGCGCCCAAGACGCTGTGCGTGCCTGCTATGGTGCGCGACGTCGTGAGCGGCCAGGGGAGCAAGCTCCCGCACTCCATATTTGCCTCACGTCTTCCGATCAGCGGCCCCGCGCGATGTCGCGGCAGGACAGACCGGAGACCGCCTTTGCCGGGGCCCCCGCCACTCACATGTAGCCACACGGGTGCGGCTACGTTTAAGTGGTATTTCAGGCGGCTTGTCTTTGCTCCTGTCGGAGGCGCCGTTTCTGCCAGACGGTGATAGATTCTTCTGGGTGATCCCACAGGGTATGGAAGCTGCCGTCCCTCAGCGCGCATCGCACCCGGAGCACTCGCTCAGCCCCCTTCTTGCGCCACCGCATGCCGGATTGCTTGCATCGCGCCTGCACCAGCGCCTTGCAGTCGGCTTCCACCTCCCCGCTGCCGATGGGCAGCCCCACAGCGCGATAGCGAGG
>JAUYEE010000090.1 GCA_030691545.1 bacterium
AGCCTGGACGAGACTTCGGACAAGGTCCATATATTTGCTGCGACATCGGCAGGAAGCGCGGGAGATGGCTCACCTGCGCTGCCCCCTCGACCAAGAGTCACAAACCCAGCGTCAAATCCCCACTCCTTCATCCACGACAGAATCTGCCTGGAATAATTCATCGCCCGAGCCGCCATCCCCGGCCAGACGAGGACGCCGATGCTGGTTCGTCCTTCTGGCGGCGGCTTCTGGGTGAGTGTCGGAGAAACAGAATGTTGGGATTGAGGAGAACCGGGTCTCGGCGTAAGGGCTATTTGGGAAGGCTTATCGCGTCTGGGTGGGACGGCGCCGCGGAACACGAAGACGAAAAGGCAGACAACTGCCACAAGGATCCCCACAGCAAGCCCAACCTGTCTGTTCCTTGCGTAGCTCATGGCCTTGGCCCTCGCAACGCCAATTATTCTCACTAAACCTCGTCGTCTGCCGAGTAGAGACTAGCACCCTTCCCCCCGACTGGCAAGGATTTTCGGCTTTTTTGTTATCCCCTCGCCTGCGAACGGCAGACACGGCACGAAAAAACGAGGATTTGGACAGGACAACAAAATCCACAGGATAATCCTGAGAATCCTGTTAATCGGGGTGTGGCTACATTTGAGGGGGGGCATGGATGAATCCTTTCATGGAGAAGCCAGGCTGAAGCCTGCTGACGCAGAGACTTGCGATTTCGGGATACCACGGACTGAAGCCCGTGGCTACCAAGAGGGGCGCCGGCTAAAGCCCGGCGTGGAGGAACTGACGGCAAGCCGCGGAAGTAGCACGGGCTTCCCTGGCCGTGAGGGCTCACGTTAGGTCAGCGCGCAGGGCGAGCAGGACCCCCTCGGACAAGGGCCAGGCGTGAACGCAGGCAGGCCAGCCCGTGGATGTACCGCAGGCGTCCCCGCCTGCACCCCCTCAACAGGGGAAGAATGCCCATACCACCTCATCGGAGGGTTGGAAGATGCGATTCGGGGCACCGGATGAACCACTGAAACGTGGCGGCAAGCGTTGCTCGTGTCTGGCATTCCTTTCCCGTGTACCTGGCCGTTTGAGCCGGAAAGAATTGCTGCCGGGAAGGAGATCGAGTACGATGACGGGACGTTGGGTCGTCCCCATTTGCGGCGGAGGAAGGCACGGCCCCCTGTTTCGCAACCATCTGCCTTTCGTGGAAAAGTCTCACGCCCCACTGCTCGTGGAGAAAGAACCTATGCGATCGACTCTCAGGCTATTGGATGACGAACTGATCGAGAAAATCGTTGCAGAAGCCCGCGAGCTGCTTTGCACTCTCGGAGTGGAGATTCACAACCCGACCGTTCTGAGGATGCTGGCTGATCACGGCGCCGAAGTGACTGAGGAGAAGTGGCATGCTCGCTTTACGCCTGCCATGATTGACAATGCGCTGCACACCGTGCCGCATTCTTTCAAGCTGTATGACGTCCTGGGCAACGAGACGCATCATTTTGTCGGGAACAACGTCTATTTCACTCCCGGCTCGGCCGCCATCAACGTCCTCGACAGCCAGACAGGTTCGCTCCGGAGGCCGACGACGGAGGACTACATTCGATACGTCAAGGTGGTCTCGGGCTTACCCCACATCGCATCGCAAAGCACCGCGCTCATCCCCGCCGATGTCCACGAGAAGGTCTCGGACAGCTATCGTCTCTATCTGAGCCTGCTGTACGGCGAGAAGCCGGTCGTGACGGGTGCCTTCACCATCGAATCCTTCGGGGTCATGAAGGAGCTTCAGGTCGCCGTGCGAGGAAGCGCGCAGGCGCTCAAGGAGAAGCCTTTGACGGTCTTTTCGTGCTGCCCCACCGCCCCCCTCAAATGGAGCGACACAACCAGCCAGAATCTAATTGACTGCGCGCGGTGGTCTATCCCGGTAGAGTTCGTGTCCATGCCGCTTTCCGGATTCATGGCGCCGGTGACCTTAGTCGGCAGCCTCATCCAGCAGACGGCAGAAACCCTCAGCGGGATAGTGATCAGCCAACTGACAAACCCGGGACATCCGATTCTGTACGGCGGCTCGCCGGCAATCTTCGATGTGCGATACGAAACGACCCCCATGGGCGCCGTCGAAACCGCGATGCTCAATTGTGCCAACAGCGAGATCGGCAAGCGCCTTGGCATGCCGACACAGGGCTACATCGCGCTGAGCGATGCGAAGCAGCTCGACGCGCAGGCGGGGCTGGAGACCACGCTGGGGGCAATCTTGGCCGCACTTTCCGGCATCAACAGCATTTCAGGGCCGGGCATGCTCGATTTCGAGAGCTGCCAGAGCCTGGAGAAGCTCGTCGTTGACAATGAGATTTGCGGCATGACTTATCGTCTGCTTCGCGGGATAGAGCCACGAGAAGACTTCCCCGCCATCCCGCTGTTCCAGGAATTCCTGCGGGAGAAGCACCTGCTCATCGCCGAGCACACCCGCCGCTATTTGCGAGAGGAAATCACCTTCCCCGGCCCGGTCATTGATCGCGCCAATCGCGCGCGATGGCTCCAGGAAGGCGGAACGACATTGCGAGAACGCGCCGAGAGAGAGGTCGCTCGGTTGATTGACAGATACACACCGTCGCGGCTCGCTGGGAACGTGAAAACCGAGCTGACCCGCATGATGGAACGCGAGGCGCGAAGATACGGCATGGATAACCTGCCGGCGAGGACGGAGTGAGAAAGCTGTCGTATCACCAGTGAGAGAGATGTCCCTCGCAGTGGCCCGTGCTCGCCAAGCCGGTCCGGTTCCTTTATAGTGGCATGGCATTATTGCGCCCCTACAGGGCTTGGATCATTCGATTCGACGGGGACCCAGGGCGTTGCCCTGGGCAATGATATGGCGCCCTTTCAGGGCTTAGTCCCGGACAAGATGGCAAGCCCCAACGGGTCCCGCCATGGGCGGGACAACGCCCTGGGAATGCCGTCCCGCCCCACCTGCAGAAGCCCTGCCTGCCCGCTGAGCTCCAAGAGCCAGGGGGCCCTTACGACCCCTGGTGCTCCCGACGCCGCTTCGCGCGCCCCCGGCGGCCAGGGAAAGAGCGTCATAGGTCAGTCGGGGCAGGACTGCCCTTGCCCACTGGCACCCGGCACTCCCGATGAACTCTCGGCGCGCCATTCCGCGATGGCCACATACCACTCCTCTCCTGAGGGCGAGTGTGGAAACTTAAACTTTCCCCACCAGAACGGCGGCAAATTTCCGCATGGGCAAATCTCGCTGTCGTTTTCCTAACACACGATTCTGCAATGGGTTAGAAAACGGGGAAAACGGGCACAGGAGTTGGCACAGACCGTGCGAAAGCATCCTTTGTTGCCATCTACCAACCCAAATACAGATCCCCGTCACCTCGTTGACATGGCAACAGAGGCGAAGCGGGGTTGACCAGCACCCGCTCCGCCAGCCCTGAGCCACCCGTACCCCCCGGGTGGCTCCTATTTTCTGGACAAGAACGAACGGCAAGGGGACCGCAAGAGAGCGCGGAGTGGCCTTGCGGAGCTTTCCTGACGCCGAGGAGAACTCTCAGCTCGGCTTGTAGCCGTTTGGGAAATGCGCAACCTTGGCGAGCATTACAGGGATGGGCGAGAGGCGTTTTTGGCGGCGCCTGGCGTTAGCGCTCCGTTTCATGAATTCGGTGAGGTATTATTCGGATGAATCCGCTGGTCGAGAAGCCCGGCTAAAGCCGGCTCCGGCCGAGAAGGTTCGCTTCCCCGAGACCACCGCCTGAAGACGGTGGCTAAAGCAGGATGCCGGCTGAAGCCCGGCAAGCCAGGGCGTCAATCAGGCTGAGTCGTCCCGATCCGGATCGTCGTGTACGAAACGT
>JAUYEE010000147.1 GCA_030691545.1 bacterium
ATTATGTCTGTCAGCAAGACACCGCCGGAGCTCCTCCCCGTGAAGAAGCTCCAGGCAAAGCTTCAGAAGTGCGGCCTCAACGCAAGTCAGAAATCGTGATAGGGTTCGACGGCGGCACCATCGCCCGTCTCAACGTGGCCGTCCCGTGCACTCGTCGGGCAGGTCGCGGAGAGGGAGGCGTGGTTTCGCAGGCGACAGACCGACTGTGCGCCAAAACAGTATCCGTCCGCTAAACACAGGTGGAATCTGGCACACATCTTGGAATTCTGGGGATCAGGCGGGGAGGTTGGGGGTAGTGTTCTCAGCGGCTTTCCAGTTCTTGGGGAGGAGGTCATCGAGGCGGTTCACAGGGTGGGCGCTGATGCGGAGGAACACGTCCCGTCGCTTCCCGTGTTCTTGTATATCCGTCCTCCTCGGCTTGCTCCATGTGAAGCTCTCACAGGCTCTCAACTGACCGAGGAGTATTGCCCACGTCCCCGTCACTCGGAAGATGGCTTCGCCGGACGGTTATCGGGTGCCCGCATTGGTGAGGAGAGGTAATACTCCTCTGCGAGCCACTTGTGGAGGTCAACGAGGCGGCACCTCTCCGAGCAGAAGGGAAAATAAGGCGGCGGATTCGGGTCGTTGAGGTCGTAGGGCAGGGGCTTCTCGCAAATCGGGCACTTAGGAATCCGCTTTTTTTTCGGATTTTGAGGTGTCTTTTGCAACGGCATTCTTCCTCTTCTCCCCCGGCTTATCTGAGACGGGGCCCGCAGCGGCTTCCCTTTCTTTCTTTGCCGTCTCGTGGTACGCGGGGCTGCGGTAGTCGGTGGCGTAGAATCCCTTCCCCTTGAAGATGATTCCGGCTCCGGTGCCGATGAGCCGTTGGACTCTTCCCTTGCATTCGGGGCAACGGCGGAGAGGGGGCTCGGTTATGCTCTGAAATTCCTCGAATTTGTGCCCGCACTTCTTGCATTCGTATTCGTACGTCGGCATTTTCTCTTTTCACCTTCCTCCGTCCCGGGTTTCTGTTAGCCTTCCCCGGAGGCACCGGCAGCCTTTGCCACAGACCGCTTCGGCCCTGTCCTCACTCCATCTCGACGCGATAAAACAAGCTACGCCAGTTCCAGGGGAGAAGTCCCGTGGCGGTGAACGAAGTGGTCTCTCCTCCGGAGGCGACGGTCCCTGCCTTGTACCATTCACCGGTCAACGTGTAACAACTCCAGACTGCATAGGTGTCGTTGGGTTGACTGTTCCAAACAAGGTATCGTCCGCCCGGAGGGGGCCAGTCGGTGAAGCCAAACTCCGTCAGGGCAAAACGACTGGAATTGAACTCGTATGCCCCCACATCCACATAGGCGACTATCGGGTACTTCCAACGGGCGATCCGCAAATTGCCGTCGACGTCGAGCCCTGGCGGGTTGAGAACGGAGTTCGTTCCGGCGTCAATACACGGCGAATCGGACAGGAGGTGATAGTCGTTGTCTTCGTACGTGGTCCAATTGTCGTCGGGCCCGTTCGAGTCAACGAAGCGCGGATCGCTCGTTATGTTCCCGTCGCCGCCTCCAGTCCAATCCTGGATGCAGGAATAGGTCGGCACGCTCGAGGTGCGAAGCTGAGCGTCGCCCGGGGCGGTGTTCGCCCAGACGATGCAGTTGGCGACGGCGCCGGTGCAGTTGTCCAGCCCGCCGCCGGAGTACCCCGCGAAGTTGTGAACGACGGTGTTGTTGGATATCTCGCCTTCGCACCAGCAGAGCCCTCCGCCCGAAGCGCTGGAAGAGTTTCCGGCGATGAGGTTGCTGCGGATAGCGCCGGGGCAGCCAAACAAGCCGGCGCCCTGGCCGGCATCCGCGCCCTGGCCGGTGGTGGAGTTTCCGGCGATGACATTTGTGAGGATCGGCCCCTCGCAGTTGGATAATCCGCCGCCTCGCCATTCGCAGGTGTTGTTGGCAATGACGTTGTTGCGGATCGTGCCGTAGCAGGAGATGAGTCCGCCGCCGTTGTGAGCAGAGGAGTTGTCAGAGATTGTGTTGTTGGCAATCAGTCCATCGCACCCGCACAGTCCGCCGCCGCCGGACATGACGGAGTTCTCAATAATCGTGTTGCCGAGGACGGGGCCGTCGCAGTTGTACAGCCCGCCCCCGTCCCACGCGGAGTTTCCCTTGATTGTGTTGTCCCGGATGGCGCCCTCGCACCAGTAAAGTCCGCCGCCATCGCTCTCGCAGGAGTTGCTGAATATCTTGTTGCCTCGAATTTCTCCGGCGCAAAAAGCCAGTCCTCCGCCGCCCCAGGCAGCGGCATTGAGTGCGATGCTGTTATCCTCGATGACGCCGTCGCAGCTATGCAGTCCGCCGCCATATTTGGCCGCCGAGTTGGAGAGAATCACGTTGTTCCGGATGACGCCCTCGCACCTGGAGACACCGCCGCCGAAATCGGCGGAGTTATCTGTGATCACATTGTGCCGGATGGTGGCGTAGGTGGGATTGCCATAGCTTGGAACGGATACGCCGCCGCCGATCTCGGCCTTGCCATTCCGGATGGTAAACCCTGTCAGCAAGCAGGTCGGATTCTCCGTCCCGGCGAAGGTCACCGCCGTTCCAGCCTGGTTGCCATCTATGACGGTCTTGCTGATCACAGTGAGGTCAAGCGGAGCCGTGCTGGTGAGGGTGATGTTTCTGCCTTTGAAGCGAACGTTCTCCACGTAGATCGCCTGCGCGACAATGACAACATCGCCCTCAAGGGCGGCATCAATTCCTTCCTGGATGGTCGCAAAAGCGGCGCCCCACGACTTCCCATCGCCAGAAACGGAGACGGAGTCATCCACGTAGATCGTGGCGGCGCAGGCGCCAGACGAAATGAAGCTGACGAGAGCCGCGGCAGCCATGGAAGGAATCCTGGACATATTGGACCTCTCTGACCTATAGGGGCGCGTGACCGTTTTCTCCAAGAACAGCGCAACCGGGCTGCCCTCTCGCAAACGGCCTTTCGAGGACGCGGCGGTGACGGTCAGTGGTGATGGTGGTGGCCGGGGTGGGGCTCCTCTTCCTCCTCAGGCATCTCGGCGACGATCGCCTCGCATGTGAGCATCAGGCTGGCGATGCTGGCAGCGTTCATGAGTGCCGTTCGGACGACCTTCGCGGGGTCCACGATCCCGGCGAGCATCATGTCGCGGAACTTCTCCTCCTCGGCATCGAAGCCCATGTTCGCCTTCATTCCCATCGCTTTTTCGACGATGAGGTAGCCGTTCCTGCCAGCGTTCTGGGCAATCTGCCGCATGGGAGCGGACAGGGCGCGTTCCACGACCTGCGACCCGATTTTCTCGTCCCCCTCAAGCCGCATTCGCTTCACGCGGGGGATGGCGCGAACGAAAGCGACTCCGCCACCGGGGACGATGCCCTCAAGGGCAGCAGCTCGCGTGGCATGAAGGGCGTCCTCAACTCTGGCTTTCTTTTCCTTCATGGCGATTTCGGTCGGGGCGCCGACACGGACGATGGACACGCCCCCGACGATCTTGGCGAGTCGCTCCTCCAGCTTCTCGCGCTCGTAGTCCGAAGTCGTCTCAGTCATCTCTCTTCGGAGTTGGTCGGCTCTGGCCTTGACCTTTTCCGGTGCGCCTCCACCCTCGATAATAGTGGTGCGGTCCTTGTCAATCCGGACCTTCTTGGCGCTACCGAGGTCGTCGAGTTCGGCGTTTTCCATTTTCTTACCTGTTTCCTCGGAGACGACTTCTCCGCCGGTCAGGATGGCCATGTCCTGAAGGAGAGCTTTTCGTCTGTCGCCGAAGCCGGGGGCCTTGACGGCAGCGACAGACATGATGCCGCGGATTCTGTTGACGACGAGGGTAGCCAGGGCTTCTCCCTCGACATCCTCCGCCACGATGAAGAGCGGGCGATTCGGGCCTCGGTAAATCTTCTCCAAAAGGGGGATGACGTCCGCGGCACTGCTGAGTTTCTTGTCGTGGATGAGAATCAGGGCATCCTCCAGAACACATTCCATCGTGCCGGGGTCCGTGATGAAATAGGGGGAGATGTATCCTCGGTCAAACTGCATCCCCTCGACCACCTCGACGGAGGTTTCGACGCCTTTGGCTTCCTCGCAGGCAATGATGCCGTCGGCAGTGGTCTTTGCCATCGCATCCGCAACGAGACCGCCGATTTCCGGGTCATTCCCGGAGGCGATGGTGGCGACCTGCTCGATTTCTTTTCTGCCCTTCACGGGTTTGGCCATAGAGGCAATGGCGTCCACCGCCGCCTCGATGGCCTTGTCAATGCCTCTTTTCACGGCCATGGGATGGGCCCCTGCGGCAACGCTCTTGAGACCTTCTTCGAAAATGGCGTGAGCCAGAACCACGGCGGTGGTCGTCCCGTCGCCCACGTCGTCATTGGTCTTGGAGGCGACCTGCTTGACCATTTCGATGCCGACGTTGCGCAGGCGGTCTTTGACTTCGATTTCCTTGGTGACGGTGACGCCGTCGTTGGTGCTCAACGGCTTGCCGGTTCCCCTATCAATGACGACGTTTCGCCCGCGGGGTCCGAGGGTGAATCGAACAGCGTCCGCGAGCGTGCGGACGCCTTTGAGGAGCGAATCACGCCCTTTTTCGCCAAAGGACAATTGTTTTGCCATATTGAACTCCCGTTTGAGGATTATGATGAGACAGTTGAAAACTCTTCTGCCGTCCCTCTCGCAGCCCCGCCGATGGCGGGGCTGCGCCCCAGACAATGGTCTTGCGAGTCGGACGCGACAGTCTTACACTCACCACACCGTCGTTCCGAGGTGGCTCAGTCCTCGAGAATTCCCAGGACGTCCTCCTCCCTCATGATGACGTATTCTTTACCGTCAATCTCGACTTCCGAGCCGGCATAAGAGCTGAAAACGATTTTATCGCCCGCCTTGACGTTCATGGCTACGAGCTTGCCGTCCTTGTCTCGCTTGCCTTTCCCGGCGGCGACGACTTTCCCCTGCCGGGGTTTCTCTTTCGCACTATCGGGAATGATAATGCCCCCCTTTTTCACATCTGCTTCGAGGCGCTCGACGATGAGGTTATCTGCGATCGGCTTCAGTTTCATTCCTGTGTCTCCTTTTGCACTGTAATTCCAGTTGTCCGTGAAACCTTGACCGTGTCTCATCCCGGTCCCGATGGAACTGGCCGGGAATTCGTATCTTCGCGAAAGGGAAAGGCTCTAACGTTGGCGAGCCTGAGCTTCGAGCCCATAACTCGCCACCGGGGGCAAATCCGTTCGTCGCCGCGGAGATTAGCGTGCTGCTGCTGGTATCGTCACGCAGAAGTCTTCCCCGAAGGCTTCTCGGAAGAACCGGATTTCCGCTTGCCGGTGATTTCCTGCGCGGTTTCCTTTATGGCAGACCAATCCACAGCTTCCGTTCGCAGCGGCATCTCCGGCGCCTCCTTCAACCCAAGGAAGGTGTAATAGCCCGATATGGCGAAAAACAGAAGCGGTAACGAGAAAACCACCGACGAGGCGACGATGAAAATGATGGAAAAAATCCAGCCTCCGACCTTGTGGGTGGCCTTGATACCTCTCATGGCCACGGTCTGCCAGCCTTTTTGCATGAAGGAGAAAGCCGGGTTCTTCACCGCGAAACCTCCCGGCGCCGTGCCCTCCAAACCGGGAATGCCGGATATATACTCGAAAAGGTCTGAGCCTTTGAGGGTGGCGGCATTGTTCCCCATGGTTCGTGAACTGTGTGCGGCGGTCAGGGCGAAACCGGCGAGAAGAATCTGGTAAAACACGGCACACACCAGAACAGTCAGAGCGATGCGTCCGAGAAAGTGGGCGGCATGTCCCTTGATGACACGGACAGCCTCCTTGTAAGTGGCGAGGCCCTTCTCCTTGTTCGTGCACAGAATCGCCGGGAAAAGGAAGCCGACGAAGAACAGTTTCACCACGATGAAGGTGGCAACTAGGCCGGCAGCGATCGGAACGATGGAGAGAATGGACCAGCCAATCGGGCCCAACCCCGGAATGGCCCCAAGAGCTCCTATGAGCCAGATAATCGCGACAAGCGCCACAAAAACAACAATCGGCTTGAGAGTAGCCAAGACAATCGGGCCGACGTTCCGGACGATCATGGCCCAACCAGCAGGGACGCCGGTTTTCTGCTCGCTTGATTCCGAATGCGCCATCGCCACAGCCGAACACATCGAAGCCAGAACCACATAGACGAACAGCAGGGCGCCCAGTCTCTGGATAATCCAGCTCAGCCATTGCAGCCCACGGGGCGTGATGAGGCTGCCAAGCCAAGAGAAAAAGATGGCCAACGCCACACCAATCAGCAGCCCAAGAGCCAACACAATGACCCTTCCGGGCCGCAGCGTCAGGTTCACCGTCCGGGTGAAGTCCTGCGCGAACGACGATTTGTCATTTGCCATTGTTTGTACCCTCTTCATCGAGATTGAACAGATGTTAGGTCAATGAAACCGCCCACCAGCGGCGGAACTGTCCTCGCACGGGCGGCTCCGCCGTGACAGGCCCAAGGTGCTCACGAATATAAACGCAGAAACAGGGAAAGTCAAGCCGTTTGTGAAGATCAACATGGGGCCTCGGTTACGGGCGGGAGCGGGCGGCGGCAACCCTCTACCACCACTCGCGTGAGACCGTTGAGCGCGATAGCGCAGTGTACGCAACACGTAGTTGGCAACTTCCTTAGCCTGCCCGGCCAGAGGGCGTTGAAGATGCAGGCGGGGACGCCTGCGTTACAACGGGTCGCTTTGTCGAGGACTTCTCCCTTCACACAGAACGGTAGAACAATTGGCTGCGGCCCGATATACTGGTCACATTCACATCTGAGAGAACCTCTCGCGAAACAAAAGGAAAGGAGGTCAACAGTGAACCGGACATCGCCCTTCAGGCACAAAGTCATGGTTTCCTTGTTCCATGTCATCGCGGGGTTGTTTGCCCTATGTCCTGTCATGCTTGTCGAGGCTGCTGTCGAGCGGGCCGCTAATCCCGCTGAAGTCAAAACAGCCGAAGGCATCCCGGACAGGGTCATCCCTCTCGCGTTCGGAGTGAATATTCATTTCGTGGAGCCGAGGGAAAAGGAAATTGACATGATCGCCGAGGCGGGATTCCGCTTCATCCGGATGGATTTTGCGTGGGGTCGCATCGAGCGGGAGAAAGGAAGATACGATTTTTCCGGATACGACCAACTCGTGGAGTCCCTTGCGAAGCGCAACATTCGCCCGCTGTTCATCCTCGATTACGGCAACAGGCATTACGACGAAGGGCTTGCTCCGCACACGGAAGAAGGAAGAGCCGCATTCTCGAAATTTGCGGCGGCAGCGGCAAAGCGGTTTGCCGACAAAGGGATTCTCTGGGAAATCTGGAACGAGCCGAACCTGGATCAGTTCTGGAAACCGAAAGCGAACGCGGAGGACTACAACGCTCTCGCTCTGGCGGTGTGCAAGGCGATGCGGGAAGCCGATCCCGGCTGCAAAATCGTCGCCCCCGCGACGTCGGGGATTCCTTTCGATTTCCTCGAGAAGTTCTTCCAGACGGGCGTTCTCAAGTGGCTCGACGGGGTGACGGTTCATCCGTATCGAGGAAAAGAGCCGGAGACTGTGACGCCGGAGTATGCAAAACTGAGGGAATTGATTGACAGGTATGCGCCGCCGGAGAAAAAGGCGCTGCCGATTCTTTCCGGAGAATGGGGATATTCGTTATTGCATTTTCGCCGAGACACGAATCCGGGGGAGAAGCAGGCGCAGTTTCTCGCGCGGCAGTTCCTCGTCAACCTGATGAACGACGTGCGGCTGAGCATCTGGTACGACTGGCACGACGACGGGCCCGACCCGAATGAGTACGAGCACAACTTTGGCACCGTCACGCACACCTACGAGCCGAAACCGGCCTACCTGGCCGCAAAGACTCTGCTTCACACATTAAGCGGCATGGCGTACAGGGAGCGTGTCCCTCTGGAATCGCCCGATGACTACGCGCTTCTTTTCTCAGATGGGGAAAGGTGGGCCATCGCCGCCTGGACAACCAGCGAGGCGCATTCACTGTCGCTTCCTGTCAAGGCAGACAAAGTGCGGATTATCTCCATGACAGGGGACGTTCGCGAGGCTCAGGCGAAAGAGGGCAAGCTGGATATTCAGTTGTCCGGGAAACCCGATTACATTCTGCCCCTCCCGCATTAGGCTGGATGCCGCCGGGCTGCGCGGGAAGCAGGAATCGCCCGAAGCAGAGGAGAATCAGGGCAGCGCGCTCCGGCTGGGAGCACAGCGGTTGACACCGGCCTTATGTGACGCGTATTCTGAGTCAAGGAAAGAGCGTGTCGCCTTATGGTTGGACACGCACGCGGATACTGCACGGAGGTTTCTGACGGCGCTCTCTCAAGACGCACTGCTAAATCAAAACCGCCCAAAGAAGGAGGGGACAAACGTGAGACGGATCAATTACCTGCTTCTGGCCATCTTTTGTGTACCCCTTGTCGGCTTCCTTCAATCATTTCTATCGGCGGCAGAACTGCCCACCGGCGAGCGATACGTGAACTCTCTTGGCATGGAGTTTGTCCGGATTGAACCCGGCACATTCCTCATGGGCTGTGGCACCGAAGCCCAACTGCCCGAGGAGATCGTGAACGCGAAGGAACTCGGTGGGCGAACAATCTGGTTGCCTCCGAAAGGCGATTACGATGAGCACCCGACACACGAGGTCGCCATCACCGGGCCGTTTTACATGGGCGTCTGCGAAGTCACGAACCGGCAGTACGAGGAGTTCGACCGCCTCCATGCCCATCTTCGGGGAAAGAATGGCTTCTCCATTGATAGCGACGAGGCTGTCATCTTCGTCAGTTGGCACGAGGCGAGAGCTTTCTGCGACTGGCTGTCTGAGAAGGAAGGACTGCCCTATCGCCTCCCGACGGAAGCCGAGTGGGAGTATGCGTGCCGCGCCGGGACAACAACTCCCTTCTCGACAGGCGACACCTTGCCCAAAGAATTTCTCAAGAATCCTGACAACAGTTGGTACCCCGCTTTGCCAAGCAGCCGAGGACGTCAGGAGGTCGTCCCTCTTCACGTGAGGAAAACTTCCCCGAACCCGTGGGGACTCTACGATATGCACGGAAACGTGGAGGAGTGGTGCCAGGACTGGTACGGCCCCTATCCCGACGAAAAGCAAAGCGATCCCGTCGGGCTCGTGGATGGCGACTTCAGGATTTGCCGCGGGGGAAGTCACGGGACGGTCGCATTCTATCTCCGGTCGGCAAACCGGCTCGGGACTCTCCCGGAGGACAAGAGCTGGTTCATCGGATTCCGGGTGGCCATCGGCAACATGCCGGATACGCCGCCACTCTTCCCGCCTCCAAAGCCGCTCTACCAGCAAAATGTCAGACAAGAAGTCCCGCAGGATATCCTCAAGGGTCCTGACCCGGCCAAGCCCTATTTCCGTGGGCCGCGAAATTATGTGAAAATCCCGGCGTCTTCCTATGGGCCGCTCTACGACGCCCATAACCATGACCCGGCCATCACCGAGTGCCCGAACGGAGACCTGCTGGCGATTTGGTACACTACGGTTACTGAACGTGGGAGGGAATTATCCGTGGCGGCGAGTCGTCTGCGATACGGCGAGGACGAATGGGAGCCGGCCTCTCTGTGCTGGGATGCCCCGGACCGCAACGACCATGCGCCGGCGCTGTGGTTCAACGACGACAAAACGATCTACCATGTCAATGCGCTGTCCACGGCAGCGACCTGGGGTCCCCTCGCCATCGTCCTGCGCACCTCGACCGACAGCGGGGCCACCTGGTCTCGAGCGCGCCTCATTGTCCCGGAACACCAGAGCCGCAACCAGGTCGCCGAATCCGTTTTCCGAACGAGAGAGGGATATTTTGTATTCGCTGCCGATGCCACACCGGCAGGCGACGGGGGCACAGCTCTCCACATCAGTCGCGACGGCGGAGTGACCTGGCAGGATGCCGGCGGCACCATCGCAGGCATCCACGCGGGAGTGGCTCAGGTAGATGATGGCAGGCTCATCGCTTTCGGTCGCGGCGACGAAGTGGCGAAAGGGCCTACGCGGTTCTTGCCGCGCGGCTGGGAAGGCGAGCCCAATGCCCCCCGCTACATGCCCATGAGCATCTCCGACGATTTGGGCAAATCCTGGACGTACATGCCGAGCATCTTCCCGCCGATAGGCGGCGGACAACGAATGGTATTGCTGAAGCTGAGAGAAGGACCGCTTTTTCTCGCCTCGTTCGCAAATGAGAACTTTGAAGGGAGAGAGGCGCCGCCCGTCATGGTGACCGATGTATCTGGGAAGCAGCGTCGCGTGAAAGGACTCTTCGCCGCAGTCTCGTACGACGGAGGCAAAACCTGGCCGAAAGTCCGCCTCGTCAGCGACGACGGACCGCCGAGAGAAGTGGCGACAACCGATGGAAAAGCAAAGTTCATCATGAGCGCGAGCAGCGCGGAACCGCGAGGCTACCTTTCCGTGTGCCAGGGGAGAAACGGCGTGATCCACCTCATCTCGAGCTGGAATCACTATGCCTTCAACCTCAAGTGGATCGAGACGCCGCCGCCCGCGGAAAGATGACCATCACACCGGTTCCGCTCCTTCTCTTGCGAGCGGTGGCGGTCCCAGGCATACCCCGCTGTACAAGTTGGCATTGACAGAACCGCGGGAAAATGCCAAGTATTTATTAGCACAGTTTTTGAATCGCTGGGCGCAACGTGCCGGCTCGTGATTGCAGGATAGATGCGTCGGGGCTGACTTCTCGCACGGCGACCTGCGGGAGGGTATTCCCAGGCGCATCGGGGTTTTCCGTGGAATTCCAGTCGCAGAGGGAGGATCGCCATGAGCAAGTACGAGTACTGGCTGCACGGATCATGCGTTCACGTGGAGTACCCGGACCGCCTGAAACACATCCGCTGTGCCGGATACTACACGGAGGTCCACCAGAAAGGGGGGACGTCGAACTGGTTCAATTTCGGCATCCCCACTCCCACCGTCCACAACGGCAAGCCGATGAAGCATTCTCGCGTGCACCTTCTCGCCGAAGTCCTCGAGAACGCGAAACTCGATAAGGTTCACATCTGGGACGGGGACCGCTGCGTGCAGAAGATTGACAAGCTCGGGCTTAAGCACCAGCACGTGGACCGCGAGTTCGATGTCCCGCCGCAGAAGGTCCGCCACGGGTTGATGATTTCCGTGTATGTGGAATTCCTCGACGGCGAGGAGGAAGGGGAAGTGCACTTCATCGGCGCGGGGGCAACGTTCGAGCAAGCGTGAGAGGAGAAGACGCCGCTGCTTTGTGCCTTTGTGTCTTTGTGGTGCGGATTTCTACGGCGAAGGCATGAAACACACAGATGTAAGTCGAAGGCCTCGCAGCTCACTGCCCCGGGCGCACGAAATCCGGTTCCTCCTTTACTTCGTAGTTTCGCGACGGATTCGCACGACAATCGAACGGCGGAAGGGCGGAAGAACGATCTCCTTCCGTTCGACGGATAGCGTAGTCCAGCGGTTTTCCCAGGGGTCGTGAGTGCGAACGTCAAGTCCGCTCACCGAATCGAGCACTCCGCCTAAGTTCAACGAAACGTCCGCGAGGAGTTCCGGATGCTTCCCTTCGTCCAGTTCTGTTTTCCAGGTGTTGGCCGCGTCGCGACACCACAGAAGAGTCGTCCGCTCCCCCTTGAGCGCATAGATTCGCAGACGCGGATGGTCGAGCATGAGCGGCTCAAAGCTTTCTGCGGGCGGGTCGAGGCCTTTGACCACCTCGGCAAACCGGGCGAACTGCCACCAGAGGTCGTTCCTGTCCACGTAGCTGTCCCAGTGCCAGCACTGTCCCGGCCCCGCCGCCCCTGCGAAAAACGGCGCGAATAGCACGTCGTGCAGAATGATACCAGCCTTGTCGTTCCCGTACAGCTTGAAGGGACCGGTATGACCTGGCTCGACGGCGCCGCTTTCCGCGAGGATGATAGGTTTCCCCGGTTTGAAACCCTGGAGCTCTCTGATGGCGTCTGCCGTTAGAACGTCCACTGGACCGTGGCACACCTCGAGGCTCGCGCCGAGGTCGAGATACCGATGCACCTGGGCGACATCGTTGCAGGGCATCGTGCTCACTCGCTGATTCAGAGGACGCGCCCCGTCCCGGTCGAAGCTCCCGAGACTCTGCATGCGCAGGTTCTTCGGGAACAAGCGATGGAGTTCGTCCAGCATCACCTCGGTCCACGCCATGTAATCCCCGCCGCGAACAGCATTGATTTCGTTCCAGAGTTCCCAGCCGTAAACCATCGGTTCGTCGCCGTACCGCTTGGCATACCAGGTGAGCTTTTTCTTGAACTGCTCGCGGCTTTTCTCTCCGTCGAAGAAATCGGCGATGTTCGCGGCGGGACCGCCCATGGAGACGTGGTGCAGCGGTTTCGCGGCCCAAGCCCGGCGGTCGCTCTCGATGGAGCGGAAATGCTCGATGGTCATTTTCACGCGGATGTTGTGCTTCCGCGCCAGACTGAGAAGCGCGTCAATGCGTTTTGTTTTTTCTTCGTCGTAAACCCCGCTTCTCTCGTGCTCGATGTCCCAGAACGGAGCGCTGAGCCACACACGGGTATAGTTGCCGCCGTTCTCGGATAGTTTCCTCATCCACCCTTCCATCTGGGCCATTTGCTCCTCGGGGCTTCCCGCCCCTGACGGATGAATGACGTTCAAGCCGATGGGGATATAAGGTTCACCATTTGAGAGTTCAAGATACCGCTGGTCTCTCTCAGACACTCGCACGAAGACGGCGTCCTCAACTCGATGTTCTGCCGGGGATGACACCGCAAAAGCGCAGCCGAGGCCGACGGCAATTCCCCGGCTGATGAATTTGTGCACGACTTCCATCGCCCAGTCTCCCATCCGTTCGTTCGTTTCTATTCGTTCTCGGATTTTCTGACGGAAGCGCAGATTGGTTCTAAGAAAGGCTTCAGGACATCGTAGTGGCCGCCATCATCGCGCTTCCATGATTCCCCAGCCCGCGCGACGACAACGTCCAAGCTCGGAATGACGACGATCAGGCTATCGTACAATCCCCAGGACCAGTAAGCGTCCTTCGGCACGCCAGCCAGCGTCCCATCGGCATTGTTCCACCAGAGAAGTCCATAGTGGTCAGAGGCGTTGTCGTATTGCTTGGCATCCCACTCGGGCAGACCGACGACGTCCGGCGCCGTCGTGCATGCTCGGTCCACAAAGCTTTTCGGGATGATCTGTTTCCCGTTCCAACTGCCGCCGTGGAGGTACAGATAGCCGATTCGGGCCATGGCATTCACATTCGCGCTTATGCCGGAGCCGAACTCCCGTCGCGGGATGCCATCAATCTCAGCCGGGCGATAGGCGTTCTTGCGCCAGGTCAGGTCATTTCGCGTGATGCCCAGCGGTGAAAACACGCGGTCGAACATCAGTCTGTCCACGTCTTGCTTATACGCCAGAGTGATGCACTCCGCTAACCAGTTCGGCCCGGCGTCGCTGTAGTGCCACTTCGTGCCTGGCTCGAAGAGGAGCTTGCCATAACCGCCCGGCTTCTCGAAACCCGCTGTCTGCGTCGCGAGATGCAGGATGGTGATTTTGCCCGGCCAGCCGGTCTCCGCGTTGCTCTCTGGCGGCGAGGCGAGGGTTGGGTGATGCTTCGTCGCCTTGTCGGTCAGCGCCACCTTGCCGTCCATCATCGCGAGACCGAGCGCCGTCACGCCGATTGATTTCGTCGTGGACTTCAGGTCATAGAGCTTTTTCGCATCGCCCCACGACATGACGAGTTTCCCGTGCCGGATGATGTACCCCGATCCTTCGCCAGTAAGAGCATATTCTCGAGCCTGATCGAGCTTCGTCTCATCCATCCCCTGGCTTGCCGGCGTAGTCTTCTCCCATTCGAATTGGCTCGCGCAGGTCGCTTTTGACATCGCGCACACCAGAGTCAGGCCAACATGCGCGACAAGCAAAACGTGGCATCCGTAGGCGACGGTTTGCATGTCTTCACTCCTTTCCGGATTTCTCCACAAGGGCGTGACATGCCAGCCGCAGGTATTCCTCAAACTCCCAAGCCCCACTGCTGCCGGTTTGGCGTGTTACAACAAGGTCGAGACTTGGCACGAAGGCGATGAGTTGCCCACCGGACCCGGGCTTGAACCGCGCGTCCTTGGGAATCCCTGCCCCTCTCCCGTCCGTGAGGCGCGCGGGCAATTCCCAACCGTGCGACCACGACTCCGCATCGCGGCCGAAGGTTTTCCGCCCCTTGATTGAATGTGTCGGTGCAGCCGTTTGTTCAACAAACCACTTCGGGATGACCTGCTGCTCCTTCCATCGCCCGCCGCGAAGCATGCAGTAGGCGATTCGCGCCATTTCCCTCGCGGAAAGCCCCAGGCCGTGCGAAGGATGCCGCCCATGTTTCTCGTCGCCGTCGAGCCACTGAAACCACCACGTCTCGATTCCCAGAGGCTTGAACAACTTCTCGATGGCAAAGTGATCGTACGGCATCCCCGTAACGTCCTCGCACACCAAAGCGGCGTGATGCAAGCCGTGCGTGGAATAATCCAAATCCGTGCCGGGGTCAAATGCCAGTTGTGCTGTTTTCGCATCGCCCGTATGGCCAACAATCCACTCCCATGCGCCCTCATTCGGGGCGCCGCTCGATTCGGGCACGATGCCGGAGGTGTGGTTGAAGAGTTGCTTGACGGTAATCTTTGCCTTGCGCGGGTCACTGAGCGGCTGCGCCCAGGAGATGAAATCGAAGGCCGGGTCATCGAATTTCATCTTTTTCGGAGTATGCCCTTTTTGGCTTTCCTCGGAAGCGATGGCGAGAACCGTAGCGCAAATCGCTTTGGAACAAGACGCGACCCTCTCTGTATCGGTCTTTGAGCTGCGCCCACGCTCCACTTCTAACACGATGTATCCGCGGCGAATGACCACCGCCGCGAAGCTGCGGTCGTCTGACCGGAACAGCCATTCTTTCAACTCCGCCAGCTTATCGGGATTCATTCCGGCGAGCCGCTGAATGTCGTCGGGGTTATCAAGCGTCCGCCAACCACCCTGTGATTCCGGCGGCGGAAAGTAATCCGTACTTCCATCCGCCATCTTCAGAATGAACACCAGAACAATGAGCAGCATAGCGGTCGAGACTGCTGCCACGGCATTGCGTCTCACGTTGTGGAAATCCATCACACGTTCCTCCTTGATGTCCGGCATCTTTTCCGCGGACTGATAGCGATACGTTTTCACGGCCCCTTCGGCCGGGAGCGAAATTTGGCTATCAGCATATCATAACCATCGGGGGAGAACGGTGTGGAATCCAGGTTTCCCCGTCTGCGAAGGGGTCTCTGGAACAGAATGGGAGTGCGGAGGTGGTCATCCGGTCTTCGGCACCTTCAGGTTCAGTGGAAGCCCGACTTCACCCGTCGCCTCACGACGAGGAGTTCAGTTTGCGCCGCTCTTCGAGCCAAAGCGCTCTTCCTTGTGGCGGACGATGTGCCCTTCGATCATGTAGATGACGTCCTCAGCAATGTTCGTGGCGTGGTCAGCGACGCGCTCGAGGTGGCGCGAGGCGGAAAGAAGGTGGAGCAGAGATTCGACCTGATCGGGATGGAGACGTATGCTCTCCTGGACCTGGGCATGCATCTCCCGGTTGATGGCGTCAACTTCATCGTCCGCCAGGCAGACCTTGTGCGCCAAAGTTGCGTCGCCGTCCACGAGGGCGTCCAGGCTTTTTCGCAGCATCTCCTCGGTCTTCTCAACCATGACGGCGAAGTCGAGGGGGGCGTCCACAGGTTTCTGCGTTGATAGAAATACGGCGCGTTCGGCGATATTGACGGCTAAGTCGCCGATTCGCTCCAAATCATTATTGATTTTGAGAATGGCGACGATCAACCGCAGGTCGCTCGCCACGGGTTGGTGGAGCGCCAGAACCTTCAGGCACTCCTCCTCCATATCCACTTCTATCCGGTCAATCTCGATGTCCGATTCAATGACGCGCTTGGCAAGCTTCTCGTCGCGCACTTGAAGAGAACGGACCGCTTTGTGGAGGCTCTCTTCGACCACGGCGCCGATGGCGAGGATTTGCCTTTTCAGTTTCTCGATTTCCCTTTGAAGGTGCTTAGGCATTGGGTGACTCCTTCACTCCCGTAAGGAAGAGCGGCGACTCCTCTGGGCACGTGCCCCGCGGAATCCGCGCCTCCGCCGAAGGCTATCCGAATCGTCCGGTGATGTAGTCGTCGGTCTGCTTTTCCTTCGGGTTCGTGAATAGCTGATTGGTCGTGCCGAACTCGACGAGGCTTCCCTCGTAAAGAAACGCAGTATAGTCGGAGACCCTCGCGGCCTGCTGCATGTTATGGGTCACAATGATGATGGTGTATTGGCCGCGAAGCTCTCCGATCAAGTCCTCGATGCGCCCCGTGGCGCGGGGATCGAGAGCCGAGGTCGGCTCGTCCATCAGCAGAATCTCCGGGTCAACGGCGAGCGCCCGCGCGATGCACAGCCGCTGCTGCTGCCCGCCGAAAAGGCGGGCCGGCGGACGCCGGCCCCGGCGTACTTGGCAAAAAGGGCCCATTGGGACCGTGGTTTACAGCCAGGGAGGACATGGTGACACCCCGCTTGCGCGGTGAAACGCACGCGGGCTCTCCCGGACGGCAGCCCGTCAGCGATAGCGGCGCGGTTAGCGACGGGTCTCCGTCTGGAGGAGTCCTTCAACTCCGCCACCCTTCCTTGATCGGATATCCATAGCCTCTCCCATGCCTCGCAGAACTCGATGCTCCTGCGGCTCCAGGAACGGCTCAAACGCGAAGCGGAGGTCCCCAATTCCCGCTGAACCAACACACTTTCTCATTCTCCGCGGCGTCAGTTTCCTGCGCCCGGATGCCCAAGCTCGCTGAGACCATCAGCAAGCCCAGACACAACGAGATGGCGGTTTTCCTCATGTCATTCCTCCCAACAGGTTGCCAAAAGAATTACCGCGATCAAGCAAATCAGCGCCGTGACTCGATAGAACACCTGAACTGCCCAGTCTTTCAGCGGTTCAACTCGCTCACCTCCTTTCCGATACAGGTGCTGAACCCGCCAGCTCGCAAAAGTTAGGTTCACGAACACCCAGAAGCCTGTCAGTAACGCCATGAGCAGCAGCCGGATCATCGCTTATCCTCCTAACAAAAATGCTATGTTTCTGTTCTAAGTAAGCGCTACGACTGCTTGGGGATAATGAAGGGCAAGTTAAAATTTCGTTAGGATGGAAGGCGCAGAAAGTGGGGTTCAGGCCTTCGGGAGATGGACAGTGAAAGTGCTCCCTTTGCCGAGCGTGCTCTCGACGGTGACGTGTCCGCCGTGGGCTTTGGCGATGTGTTTGACGATCGCCAGACCGAGCCCCGTCCCGCCAAGCTCACGGCTTCGGGCTCTGTCCACGCGATAGAACCGTTCGAAAAGGCGAGGCAGGTGTTCTTTCGCGATGCCACACCCGTCGTCTATCACTGAGATGATGACCTCCGAACCGGACTCTGCCGCCTCGACGCGCACGGTTTTCTCCGAATCGCTGTGCTTGACGGCATTGTCAATCAGGTTCACGACGGCTTGCTCGAGCAACGGCGGGTTGATTTTCGCGGCGATATTCTCGTCACACGTCAGTGCAATTGTCACATCCTTCGCCACCGCTTTCAGCTCGCACACTTGAATCGCCCCCTTGATGACCTCCCTGATGGAATTCTCCTCGAGCGGAATGGACGATTTCTCCGTCTCCTGCTCGACGCGGGAGAGAGTGAGAAGGTCCGTGACAATCGCGTTGAGACGGTCCACCTGCTTCGCCACGATGCCTAAGAAACGCTCCGCATCCGGCGGCTTCCACATGGCGCCGTCCAGAAGGGTTTCCACGAAGCCCTTAATGGAGGTGATTGGCGTACGAAGCTCGTGCGACACATTCGCGACGAACTCGCGGCGAACGCCCTCAAGCTGGCGAAGGCGCGTAACGTCGTTAAGGACGAGCAGGCCGCCGATCTCACGACCCTCGCCATCTCGCAGAATCGTCCCGTGTGCCTGGAGGAATCGTTCGCCGTTCTCCCTCAGCGTGATTTCCCCTTCGACCGGTTCCGTTCCGGACAGTACCTTCCTCACGAACCGCTGCAACTCCACGTTCCGGACCACTTCCTGGATGCTCCGCCCCGATGCTTCCGTGCTCTTGATGCCAAGCAACTTCGCGGCCGCTTGATTTACCGTAATGAGGTGTTCCTCCCTATCAACCGCCAGCACCCCCTCGACCATGCTCGAGAGAACCGCCTGTTGTTCGTTCTTCTGTTGCAGCATTGTGCGGATGCGCTGGTCGAGCTGTGCCGCCATCGCGTTCATTGCCTTTGCCAGGCTGGCGATTTCACTTGTGGTCGGCAGACGGAGTTTTCCCGTCAGGTCGCCGCGCGCGAACCGTTCCGCTCCCCGCTGCAATTCCTCGAGGGGCCGGCTGACGCCTCGCGCAATCGCCCAACTCAATCCCGCCGCCAGCGCAGCGACCGCCAACCCTCCAATGGCGATTCGAGCGCGAATTCTCCGCAGTTCCTCATCAATGGATGCCACCGCCACCGACATCCGCACCACCCCGATGATGTTTCCTTCCTCAACGAGAGGCGCTGCGACGTACTTCATGTCTTCTTGGAGAGTTGGACTTGGCCTCGTCTGGACACCCACCTGCCCCACAAACGCCTCGCGAATCTCCGGGCGATCCGAATGGTCCTCCATCTTGCTCGGGTCTTTCTCTGTGTCCCCGATCACTCTCCCTGATGGCAGAATCACGGTTATTCGGGTCGAAGACTTCTGCCCGA
>JAUYEE010000198.1 GCA_030691545.1 bacterium
CCGTTTCCCTCTCAAGCCCAGAATCTCCTCTCCTGAATTGCTCCAACCCTCATCCCTGCCTGCGTACTGCCCTTACACCCACCAATTCTCTCCCCGTCCGACCCTTCCAAATCAAAACCTTCGGAATCGCTGGCACGCGGCAAAACAACTTGTGCGTATGTGCAGACTGTGCTATTGTTGCGGTCAGCAGGCATGAGAGAGCCATAGTGGAATCCGCCACGGCGTCGCAGCAGGTTGCAGGTGGCGCCAATTCCCGTTGTCCCTCGCGACATCGGTCTTTCTATCAGGCAGTGATAGTGGCACGTTGCATTTACGCGCCCGTAGCTCAGTCCGGATAGAGCACAGGACTCCGGATCCTGGTGTCGAGGGTTCAAATCCCCCCGGGCGCGCTTTGTTATTCCCTCACAATGCGTGTGTTGTGATTGGCACCCCGAAGAGAAGCGTTGCCGTCGCTTATGCCGTGTGCATCCAGAATCTACCAATGAACTTTCGCAGAATCCTCGGAACCGAGGTGTCTGGCGGAGTGAGAAGAGCACATCTACAGTGCAGGGGGCTGTCAATCCAACTCCAGCGCGCCCGAGGCCCTGCACCTAATTGAACACCAAAACGTCAGTTGAACAAATAAGCATCGTAAGAGGAGAGAGGAATCTTGTGCGGATGGTCCTCCCGCACTTTGGGAAGATAGCCTGCGGATTTTCCCAGGAAACTCACCAACTCGTCTTATGCGAAATAGGCGACGGTCCGGCATGTCCGCCAGAGAGCGTTTGGGTTATTGCATGGAATACGCCAGCAGATCGGGTGTCGCCTTCCCACGCTGCGGAGAACGACCGGAGGATGTAAGCAGCATCGTTTCGCTCCGAACACCTCGGTGTTTCAGGAAAAGGAGCAGGCTCAGGTCATTGACCCGGGGCTTTCACGGAAGGACTTCCACCCTGAAAAATAGTCTCCTCTGTCCCAATGCCTTCGGGTCAAGAACCGAGAGCGAGGTCTCGCCGGGTGATGGGGTCATCGGCGAAAGGTACGGGTTCCATGTGGTAAGATCCGCGCTCTTGTAAACCTGATACTGCCTTCCGGTGACTACTGACCATTCGAGCCGAAGGCCAGTTCCGACCCCCTCTGCGGCGAGGATTCGAAAGAGCGATTCGGGGTCCAAGGGATCGGTTCCCGCAAAAACCTCGTCGCCATCATCCATCGTGTCGGCATCCGTATCGGCATCCAGAGGGTGGGTCAATCTCAGGTACTCCGAAAGATTGCTGAGTCCATCGCCGTCAGGATCATCATTTCGACCCGGGACCAGTGGGTCAAGATTGTGTTCGACTTCCCACCCGTCTGGCAGCGTGTCACCGTCTGTGTCGTCGTCGTTCGGGTCCGTGGTGTGTTGATATTCAGAAAGGTTGGCGAGACCGTCGTCATCAGGGTCGTCCTCCGCGTCGTTCATCCGGGGGTCAAGTCCATGTTCGACCTCCCAGCCATCGGGCATGCCATCGCCCTCGGTGTCGTCTCTCTGGGGATTTGTTTCGTTGAAATACTCGTCAAGGTTCGTCAGCCCGTCATGGTCAGGATCATCGTCGGCGTCTCTTTTCATCGGATGGAGACCGTGGTTTTTCTCCCAACCGTCGGGCATTCCATCGGCGTCGCTGTCGGGACTGTTTGGGTCCGTGCTGCCATGCATGATCTCCTCGTAATCACTCAGGAAATCCCCGTCTGTGTCATCAAGGGTCGGGTCCGTGCCGTACACATAGACCTCGTCGCCATCGCTCAAACCCTCGTCGTCCGTATCCTCGTTGTTCGGATCGGTTGACAACTGGAGCTCCTGGCCGTTTGTCAGCCCGTCAGCGTCCGGATCATCCGATGGCCCGAACCCCAGCGTTCCCAGGTAAATCATCTCCCAGCGGTCAGCCAAATCATCTGCGTCGGAGTCAACGTACTCGTCGGCGCCGATGTCCACGCGAAGTGCGAACGGTCTTTCCTCGCCATCTATATCCGTCTGAAGAGAATCGAGCACCTCATTCGTTCCCGCGTCAGTGCAGGGCGACCCTGCGAGGAGGTGGTAGTCGTACTTCGCTGGATTGGTGAACAGGGGATCGCTGTTTATGTTCCCGTCGGACAACTCCGTGAGGCCCTCGATGCAGGAGTACGTCGGGGCAGTGGTCAGTTCGAGGTCAAACTGAGCGCCATCGGGGGCCGAATTCCCCCAGATGATACAATTCGCAATCGTCCCTGCGCACGAGTAGAGTCCGCCGCCGCTTATGTAGGCTCGATTTCCAACAATGGTGCAGTTGAGGATCGGGCCGCTACAGTACTGGATCCCGCCGCCAAGATTTGTATTCCAGTTGCCGTAGATCACACAGTTGACGATGGCTCCGGAGCACCCGCGCAGTCCTCCACCGGAATTTCGGCAGATTGTGTTATTGCGAAGGACAGCCTCGCAGCTCTCGAGTCCCCTCCCCAGGTTGTAGCTGATTACGTTGTTTTGGATTGCGCCGTCGCAGCCATAGAGGCCGCCTCCTTCGGCAGCGGCGTTCCCGGAGATGGTGTTGTGTCGGATTGTGCCATCGCAGTTAGCGATACCTCCGCCCTCAAAGGAGATGTTTCCGGAAATCATATTGTACTGAATAAGGCCGTCACACTCTGCAATGCCCCCGCCAATGGTCCCGTAAATGTCGCCGAAGGCGTCGCTGGTGGAATTGCCCACGATGACGTTGTACTGGATCGTGGCCAGGCCGTGACGGGAGTAGGACCCGCTGATTCCGGCGCCGGAGCGGAGTCCGCCGTTGCGGATGGTGAAGCCGGAGAGCGCGCAGGTTTCGTCCTCTGTACCGGAAAAGGTCACCACGGAGTCAGCTCTGTTGCCGTCAATGACCGTGTTGGCGACGATGGCGGGGTCGAGAGGGTCGGTGCTGGTAAGGGCAATGTTCTTGCCGCGAAACTGGATGTTTTCGACGTAGATTCCCGGGGCGACGATGACAGTATCGCCGTCCGATGCAGCGACGATGCCCTCCTGGATCCTTTTGAAGGCTGTCGCCCACGACTTGCCATCGCCGGAGATAGGCGCGAATGCGTCCACATACCACGTTGCTGGCGGAGCCGAGGGGTTGTATCCCCGCCGATACTCCTCGAGATTCGAGAAGCCATCGTTATCCGGATCGCCCTCGGCCTCCTGCGCCAGTCCCGCGAAGTACTCCACTTCCCAATCGTCAGGGAGTCCATCGTCGTCGGTGTCGAGCGATTTGGAGGCTGCAAGTGCAGTGTTGCCATAAGCTCCCATGTTAATTCGCCCACCGTTAGGATCTGGCTCGCGCGAGAAATCGGACAGGGGATCGCCCGCATCTATGCAGGGAGACCAGCTCCTCAAGCGAAAGTCGCCGTTGGCTGGGTCCACAAAGTACGGATAGGATGAGATGTTCCCTTCGCCGCCTTCTATCCAGTCCTCGATGCAGCAGTAGGTGGGTGCTTCCTCTGCAGGAACAAAGGCTGAGAACGCGCCGGAATTCCCCCAGATGATGCAATTTTTCAGAACGGGGCGAGCGGGAGGTGGGGAATAGCCGGTGCCAAACACACCTCCGCCAACGTTGCAGCATATCGTATTGTTCTGGATAGTCCCGACGCAACGACCTATTCCTCCTCCGCTATTGAGTGCAATTATGTTGTTCATGATAGTGGCGCGTGTCCACAAATCTCTCGTGCCGCCACAAATCCCGCCGCCGCTCTCGGCCTTGCCGTTTCGGATGACAAATCCAGCGAGGAGACACGTCTCGCGCTCCGTTCCGGAAAAGGTGACCACAGGGCCCGCCTGGCTGCCGTCAACAACGGTGTTGCCAATCACGCCTCGCTCGAATAAGTCGGCGGCGAGAAGCGAAATGTTATTGCCGCGGAAGTGGATGTTTTCAACGTAGGTTCCAGGCGCGACGACAGTCGCGTCGCCATCGGCTGCCACATCTATCCCCTCTTGAATGGTCTTGAATGCGGTCTCCCATGACATTCCATCGCCTGAGGCAGCGACGGCAACGTCAACGTACCATGTCGGTTCGAGAAGAATCGGCTTCGAACCCAGACGGTACTCCTTGAGGTTGGAAAGAAGGTCGCCATCTGGATCACCGTCACCGTTCTCGGTGAGATTCCCGAAGTGCTCTGTCTCCCAATCATCGGGAAGGCCATCGCCGTCGGTGTCGGGTGACTTGGAGGTCGCCTCGGGAGTATTCCCGTAAGCGCCCATGTCGATGCGCCCGCCGTTGGGAAGTGGTTCCAGTGAATATGCGGAACCCGGGTCTCCCACGTCTATGCAAGGAGAGCTGGTCATCAGATGATAGTCCTCCCCGTCGGAGTCCACAAAGTACGGGAAGCAGGGAATGTTTCCCTCTCCGGCCCCCGTCCAGTCCTGAATGCAGGAATACGTCGGAACGCTCGATGTCACGATCTGTTCCGTGCCGTGGACCATGGAGTTGACGTCGAGGGCCTTGTTTCCCCAAATGATGCAGTTTTTTATCACGCCCTCGCAGTTGGAAATGGCGGCGCCCATGCTCTGTTCACCGACAGCCGCATTTCCAAAAATCGTGTTGCTCTCGATTGTCCCGTCGCATGCATACAACCCAGCCCCCTCAGCGTAGGTCCCGCTGGCGGTGTTCAAGGCGATGGCATTATTCTGTATCACGCCGTGACAGCTGTGCAGACCGCCGCCTTCATCGGCAGTGTTTCGGGTGATGAGGTTGCCTCACACGGTGCCCCCGCATGCGTAAAGGCCGCCGCCGTGTGCGGCAGTGTTGTCACTAATCGTGTTATTCTCAATCCTGCCAAGGCAGCCGTAGATGCCGCCGCCATTGTACTCGGCCGAGTTCTGCGAGATCACATTGTTCCGGATTGTAGCGACGGCGAAGGCGCCGCCCTGACCGCCCAAAATCCCGCCGCCAGCCTCGGCGAAACCGTTGGCAATCGTGAAGCCAGCTAAGACGCAACTTTCGTCCTCTGTCCCTGAGAACGAGACGACGGGGCCTCGTTGTCGCCCGTCAATGATTGTGCTTGCCACGACATCTGCGTCCGAAGGGTCAGTGCTCCTCAGCAGAACGTTCTTGCCTGCGAAGGTAATATTCTCATAGTAAGTCCCCGGGTAAGCCACAAGCTCGTCGCCATCGCTGCACTCTAAGAGCGCGGTTCCGATGGTCATGTAGAACTGGCCCGTTGTCAAGTTCTGGACATGCCCATCCGCCAAGGCAGGATTCCGCCCGTACTGATATTCCGCGATATTCGCAACGTGGTCCCCATCGGGGTCGCCTTCGTCGTCCTGCGAGAGGTTCTCAAACCAGTGCAGTTCCCAATCGTCAGGCAGGCTATCGCCGTCGGAGTCCGGTGACTTGACCGTTGCTTCTTCGGTGTTTCCATAGGCGCCGATGTTGACTCGTCCGCCGTTCGGCTCCGGCTCGTTTGAGAAGGGAGAAGACGGGTCTCCCGCATCTACGGATGGTGACCAGGCCATCAAATGAAAATCGCCGTTTCCCGCGTTAACGAAATATGGGTAGAATGCGATGTTTCCTCCGCCGCTTCCCATCCACTCTTCGATGCAGGAATACGTTGGCTCGCTGGACCCCAGGAGCTGCGCGCCGAGCCAGGCCGTGTTTTCCCAGATGATGCAGTTCAGAATCAAGCCTTCGCACAGGAACAGGCCCCCTCCCTGCTTGGCCCGGTTAGCGAAAACGGTGTTGTTGCGAACATTGTCGCATCGGTATAGGCCACCACCATCCTCCCAAGCGTGGTTGCCGGTGATAATGTTGTGCTCGACGCTGCCGGCGCATCCGCCGAGCCCGGCTCCGGCTTCCGCGACGTTGCCAATGACTGTGTTACGCCGGATAATCCCACCGCACTGGCATAGCCCCCCGCCGAACTGAGCATGGTTTCCCACAATCCGATTGCCCAGGATAAAGCCATCACAACCGCACAACCCGCCTCCCACTCGAGCGTAGTTTCCGGAGATCGTGTTATTCTGAATCGCCCCCGAGCAGTATGCCAGCCCACCTCCATCGCGGTCACCTCTGCCATCGGGGTCGCCGTTTCCAGTAATTACGTTGTCTCGGATCGTGGCACGAGTCGCGTTATCGGGACCGCCTCCCAGAATGCCGCTGCCTGCGCTCGCATTCCCGTTTCGAATCGTGAAGCCGGACAGGACACAAGTTTCACTCTCGGTTCCTGAGAAGGTAACGACGGAACCAACCTGGTTGCCGTCAATTACCGTCTTGGCGACGACGGCGGGGTCAAACGGGTCGGTGCTCGTGAGGACGACGTTCTTGCCATTGAGCTTAATGTTCTCGACGTAAGTCCCCTCGGCGACGGTGACAG
The DNA here is from genome assembly GCA_030691545.1 of bacterium. Lineage (GTDB taxonomy): Bacteria > Auribacterota > JABMQX01 > JABMQX01 > JABMQX01 > JAUYEE01. The sequence continues at coordinate 6,328 of JAUYEE010000198.1, forward strand.
TGTCGCCATCGGATGCGGCATCAATCCCTTGCTGGATTCTCTGGAATCCCGTCTCCGGGGACCGCCCGTCGCGAGGGCCGGTTGCCCCGGCGTTAACGTACCATGTGTCGGTCAGGCAAACCCTGTGGTGTGAAAGCGCGAGGAAAAGCGATATTCCGAAAAGAACAGATTTCGTGGTCATGGTTAGCAGCTCCTCGTTCGTCGAAGGCTTTCAGGCAACTACCCCCTGTCTCCGGATTGGCAAGGACCCTTGTTTGAATGTCTTCGAGCCGATAATGCTCCCAAACGAGAGGGTCCGTCAACTCTTTTTCGCGGCCCCAACCGAACTGCTCGCGGCGGGGACGTTGCCGGCTTCACAGGGCACAGCCGAAACCACTGTAACTCGACCCACCTGACGCTTCTGCTCGGGGCGCAACCTTTCAAGCATCGCGAGAGAAAAGGGTGATCCAAAGAGCCGACGGTAGGCGAAAAGCGGTCTTGGAATCTTCGTCGGGTACAGCGGCGGAAGTCACAACCCCGCCTCAGGCGGGGCTGAAGCCCGGCAAGCCGAGGCGTCGTTTAGGGTGAGTCGTGGCCATGCTGACCATCGTGCACGATATGCGACCGTATTCGCGAAGGTCTGTGCTTAGCGCTCCGGCGTCTCTCCGCTACCTGTTATCAGCTTCCGCGTTTCCTTGTTCCACCGGACGGTGCGGATTTCCAAGCGGTGTTCACCGTGGCAGTCGGTGCAAACGATCTTCGTAGGGTCCCTCTTGGACGGGCAACGCTTCAGATAAAGGGCGATGACCTCAATAGCGGGAGCATCGTGGGTCGCGTGGCATTCCCGACAGGATGGGTCAATCCTGTTGGCGGGGTACATGGTATCGGGCGGGGTCGTGTTGTTCTCGTCGTTGCGGTGGGGGAATGAATCCCCGTGACAGTCCACACAGCCGAGGCCTGCCTTTGCGTGGTCGCGTGCCATTGGTTCCTCGGCATAATTTGCATGGCAGACGAAGCAGGCGGAATTGTCGGCGATTGCTTGGACCGTCTTCTCCAAAGAGGAGTTATCGGTTTCGGCAGGTTCGTCCAGCAACAGTGGTGCTCCAGTGTCAACCACCAGAGGGGACGGGCCGCTTGACTTCTCGGCGTTTTCTCCGGCGTCCGGGTCCGCCTCGGCGGCCACAACTTCACGTTCGCTGACGTGGCCATGGATCAAGAAAACCGAAGCGGCTATTGCCATCAGCCCCGACAACGCGACGAAAAAAAGGAGATTCACTCTCATTCTTTGCCTTCTTGTTCGATCCCGAAGATGCCACACGGCGGCAGGATGAGTAACCGGCGACGCCTCGCCGGGGTTAGGCGCTGCCGCCACTTCTCTCTCATCTGTTTAGCGTCAATCCAGGGCAAGCGAGCACCGCTCAGCTACACGTATTCCCAATCCTTCAGCCATTGATAGTGGGAAGGCAGGTTGGCCCAGGCACGATCCATTGCCTCATCCAGGTCCGCCTTCTCCTCGAGGTCCAGCTCGCGGCGCTCCTTGACAGCCAGAGCCACGTTGTCAGCCTGCTGGACGGTGATAAGCCCTGGCATTGGCGCCGTGATTGCCGGATTGCAGAGAATGTGGCGGATGGCCAAGCGGGCAATACGATTGTCCTCCTCGAAGTAGGGACTTTTCGGCGAGCTATCGCCTTTGAACACCGAGTTGCTGGCAAACGGCTTGATACCGAACCAGCCGACATCATGCTTTTTGATTGTCGCCCACAAACCCGATTCGTCTGTGACAAGTTTGCTCTTCGCGGTGTACGGCGTGAGTATGACCTCCATCTGGTCGGGATACTTCTCAACCAGTTTTTTCAAGTGCGGCCGATCATGGGAGGAGACGCCGACAAATCGGGCACGACCGGTCTTCTTGGCCCAATCGAGGGCAGCCACCGCATCTTCGACCTCCGCCTCACTGTGCTGGCTGCTGTCCACCAACAGACTAATCCGCCACAGGTCAACATAATCCAAGCCCGCTTCCTTCATTCCGCTGTCGAGTCCCTCCTGGAGCTTCTTCCGTGGTCGCCACTCCTCGAACCGGCTCTCCCAGATGTGCCACGAGTAGCCAAAGTACATCTTGTCTCGGCGGCCCTTGACTGCCCTGGCATAAGCGAGGATTTCTTCGCGGCAACAGGCGTCCACGTAGTTAATGCCGCGTTCGATGCACCGAGTGACGACATCGTAGCGGTTCTTCTGGAAATCCCGCTGGTCAATCTCGGTGGTCATCCATCCCGGCGGTTCCTCTCCGCCGATGACCTTGACAAGACGCTTCCAGTGCCCGCCCAGCGCGACGGCTGAGATCATAAGCCCCGTTTTCCCGCAGCGGCGGTACTCCATGTCAGGGTTGTAATTAAGAATCTTGTTGCTGTCCACCACGGCGGACTTCGCGGCATTGGCTTCCCTGGTAACCGTCAGTCCCGTGGCGAGCGCGGCGGCTGCTACGGCGCCGTCGCGGAGAAACTCTCGTCGCGTGATTCTCTTACTCATAGCATCTACCCTCTGGGTTCAGGAAGTGATGGTGCTGCAGTTCTCCTAACGGAAATCTGCCATCCTGAGTTCGCCCAACTCCACTCCTGGTGCGACCGCGGATGATTCTACCCCAATTTGATGGATCCCACAAGTCATCCGGGTCCGGCTGCATCTAAGTGGGTCGTTGGCATCTCAATGAGGGGGTTTACGAGAAGTAACGCCGCCCCGCCCAGGCGGGGCTGTCCTGAGGGCGTCCCTGGCCGCGCATCACGGCAGAGCGGGGACGGGCTGCTGCATCCCCTCAGAAGAAGAAACTTTGCGGCACCTCCACGGGCAGGCCCGCCCTCAGAAGGCGGTCGCCAGAGCCGCTCGCCTGACCCCGGGGCACCCCAATGGGGGGCAAGCCTGCCCGTGGCCGCGCAGCAAGCTCGTGCAGGTCTGTTGAGAGATGTTCGCGAACAATGCTTCGACACAGGGCACGGCCAGGGATGCCCCTCCCGCCAATGGCGGGACAGGATGCCGGCGGTACGACGAGTTACGGCCGCACTTCGATAGCCCGGCTCCTTCGGAGGCCCGGCTCGCATGGTCGCCACTTATCTGTAGCCACACCCAGTCATCCCGTCAGCTCTTCCTGGCGCGGCCCTTAGCGGGTCAAAAATGCGGAAGGTTGACAAGCTGTCCAGATTCTCTGGCCCGGTGCCTCGTGGCCATGAACTTCGGCGATTCCGCAGGGTCGTGGTCATAGTATCGCAGAGGGCCCCAACTGCCCCGCTTGCTCGACCTACCTACGGAGGAGAAATGCCAGAGCACTGTTCTCCGTATAGTGCAGCGCCTGATCCACTGTCCATTTCTCGACCGTAGCAGCATTGAGTCTCTTGCCCTCTCGCCGGACAGTGCACGATTGGACTAAAGGGCATTATTGACTCTAGAGACGCAGCCGAAAAGCCCTGTTTTTTGGCAACGGTTCTGGTCGAGTCGCGAGGATGCGCTCATAACATCAGGGGGCTGAGAGATATTTC
>JAUYEE010000225.1 GCA_030691545.1 bacterium
ATCAAAAGGATAAACACCAGGTCTATCATCGAGGTTAGAGGGAAACCGTGCCTCTGCTCTCCAATCTTGCTCCCGAAGTTCATTTCCGGCCCTCCGCGATGAGGTCCGAATACCTGGAGCAGATCGTCTCCAGGTTGATCACGGCCTTTTGCACTACCGCACGGAAGTAAGCGTAAGCCATCGTTGCTGGAATCGCGATCATCAAGCCAGCTACCGTTGTAATCACAGCCATAGCTACACCACTGGCGAGGGATGCCGGATTGATCTGTCCTACTCCCACTGCTCCGCCTTTCACTGCGGTCAGCGCTTCCCCTCTCAATGCCGTTCCAGACACCCTCATGAATGCCACCAACATCCCCATGACAGTCCCCAGCAGGCCGATCATCGGCGCCACCACCGCAATGTCGGATATAAAGCTGATCCTCAACCACAACGAAGAGGCCTTCCGGCTGCCCTCACTGTTCATCGCCTCGAGCACCTTCTCCGGCCCTTTGTGCGCAACCTCCAGACCGCTGCGGATAATGGACGAAACCATGTTCTTGTTCTGCGCGCACAACATGCTGGCTTCGTCTGTTTTCCTATCCCGGAGCATCTGCTGGAGACGTTTCAGGAAGGCCGGCGGCATTATGTTGCCCGCACTGAGCGCGAGAAAAAAGTAGGTAACCATTGCGACCAGTGCAAGTGACAGCGCGAACAGCGGATACATCAACGGACCGCCGAGCCGAATAATCGTCCAGAGCGACAGCTTGGCCTCCGGCTCGCCTTCTCGCGCCGACTCGGCCTCCTTCTCGCTGCCGGAAGAAGCGGTGACGGCTGGCTTTTCCGGTGGGGTTGTTCCCCCGGCTGTTCCTTCGCCGCCTGCTGGAATGGCTACGTGCAGGAACAAAGCCACCGTGGCCAGCAGCCCCACGATCCTGCCGAGTTGCGTCAACAGATTCACTTTATTTGACATCACAGCCCCCTGTCCGGTTCCCGTCGGTTCTGTGGTTTTTCGTCAACATAGGTTTCTCTTATACTACTTCCGGCCCGGCCGGTTGTCAATGAGTTTCACGCTGCCTGTGCTTTTCTTTTCCGTCGCTGCGCCGCCGTTTCCTCCGGCCTGCACCGTCTGCCTCCGCGGCCTTCATCTCGCCCCCAGGAGAAGCTCCACGACCAACTGATCGAGTTTTTCGTAAGGCAGCCGCGTTGCCATAAGCTTCTCCGCGTCGTACTGCGTCGCGGCGATTTCCTTCGTCGGGGGAAGCGGCCTTTGCTTTGCCCGGATCCCTTTCAGCATTTTTTGAATTTCTTTGTCTGTCTGGAATGTCTTCACCTTCTCTTTCAGGAGGAGGTACGTCCGCATGTTGCCCTCCACGAAATCCCACACTCCTTCGCGATCCTCCGTGCGGTAGGGGTGGCAATCAAAGCTCCTCGTTCCCCGGTAGTCCGACGTCTCCAGCAGGTACACAACGAAGAACGCTTCTTTCAGGTCCTCCGCTCCGAACCGAATGTCCTGGTCGTACCGCAGCGGCTTCTGGCTGTTGAGATGAATGCCGCAGAGCTTCCCCGCTTCCAGGGCTTGAGCTACTTCGTGAACGCTGTTGAGTCCTGCCATGCGGACGTGCGCTAACTCGGGAACCACTCCCCATTTCTCCGGATGGTCGAGGGTCGCGATGAATCCCAACGCGTGCCCCGTCGTTGGAAGGAAAATGTCTCCCCTCGGCTCATTCGGCTTCGCCTCGATGGATAACTCGTAGTCGGGATAATTCTTCAGCGCATACTCCGTGAGGAGATTGCAGCACTCCCGAAGCCACTTCATCGCGTCCCGGGCATCCTTGCTCGCTTCCACTTCAAGCCCATCGCGCCCCCACCACAGGTTGCAGAGCCGACAACCGAGTTCGTACCCCATGTCTATGGCACGCAGATAGCGCTGGACTGCAAAGGCTCGGATTTCGGGATTATTATTGGTGAACGCCCCGTCCTTGAACACCGGATGGGAGAAGCAGTTGCTGCCGCAGTTGGTGCACCGGATGTCGTAATCCCCCATCCGCTTTTTTGCCTCTCGCACGAGGCGGTCTCGTTCTCGGGCGCCTGTTCCCATCGGGACAAGATCTTCCGCGTGCAGCTCGAAGCTGTACACGTTGCGTTTCGCGAGCTCGACGATCACGTCTAACGGGTCTATCGGCGGGCGGGTCGCCTCGCCAAAGGGGTCCCGTCCCACGTTCATGATGGTCCACAGGCCAAATGAGAACCGGTCGCTTTTCTTCGCTCTGAGCGAATATGCTCTCGCCATTTCAGTCCCTCCAGTTAACGTCCGTAGAAACGGCTTCCAGCCGTTTTGAGTGCAAGCGGCAAGACGCCGCTTCTACGAAATCCGTTGAAGAGCCGCTCGTCGCGGTTCTCTTCAAGGGCAGACTTTTTCGAGAATCTCTCGCTACGCGGTTTTACCTTGCTTTCAGGAGGATCGCCCAGTCGCCGGGACCGGGGGGCTCGGGGGAGCGCCATGTCCCGCCAGAGATGTCACCTGCGATTGGCACGTAATCCCCGGTGCGCGGGTTGAACCACCTGCCTGTGTATTCCCCTGGCGGCAAACTGAGAGTGATTTGTTGAGCCTCGGCCAAGTACACGGCATAACACTTCGCTTCCGACGCCAGGGCATACGCCGTCCCGTCCTCGATCAAATCGTTCGCGGGGGTCATTTCCCACCAGGCAAGATTCTCGTCGAAGAACTTTCGCAGATAACCAGTCCACGTGAGAATCTTGGACTCCGGGGGCGCCTCTCCATGCTGCCATCCCTTCCATTCGCCGGTCGTCTGGTAACAGCCCGCCATCGCGATTTCCCAGGCACGTCTGCGGATTTCGTCTTGCCCGCTTTCCTTGTGGTTCTCGTATCCGTACTCCTCGTTGACCTGGGGAATCATGCGCCCTTTCGCAATCGCGTCCGCTCGTTGCGCGAGCATGAACTGGTTTTGACCGTCATACCATTTCTGGTAAATGGCAAAGTCCGCCCATTTCTCAAGGTCGTAGGGAAAGGTATCGTACCCGTGTGCGGTGGCCAGGTGCCCGTAACAGTCCCATTTCTTCACCAGGGAGCCCATCTCATTCGCCCACTCGACACTGCGATACTCGTTGTGCTCGTTTCCCAGGTCCCACATCACGTTGCTGAAGGCGCCATACCGCGCGACGGCATAACGGTAATACCTTTTCTCAAGCTCGCTCCCGGCTGGGGGCGCATCTTCGATTCCGCGATCCATCACCATGATGACCGACGCGACGACGTTCAGCTCTCGCATTTTCCTCAGCGCTTTTTCGCATTTTCTCCAGTGAACGAGGTTGAATCGCGTGTGGTCGAATTCCGGGCTTCCCTCCTTGAGCTGCCGGTTCGGATGCTTTGCGGGCCAGGCGCACAGCGTCCAGGTGAAGTCCGCTGACTGCACCATCCCTTCCCCCCACTCGCCGTCGCTGGCTCGTCCATAGTTCAGAAAGCGAATGCGGTTGCATCCTGTCGCCGCAATCCGCTCGATGCACCGCAACATCCGCCCCTCATCCGTCCACGACAGGAGAAGGTACGCCGTCGTTCCGTTGTAGAAAAAGTGCTCGCCCGTGCCCTCATAGATGAAATGGAATGGGTGCTCCGGGTCCACGCGAACGATTCCTTTGTTGCGGCCCTTTCTTGCCAGAAAACTCCCTGTGAATTCCTGATGAAGTCCGGTGGTTTCTCGATAGGTTAGAGTGTAGAAGTGCTCACCCGGTTCGGAAGGCATGAAACGAATGCGGAAAATCGTCCCATCATCGGAATCGCAAAATCCTGTGATCTCCTTCTGCGGGCCGCCCTTCTTGCCGAATCTCCCGGTCAGCTCGACTTCCGCGAAGGGGTTCGACACCTCGAGTTGGGAGACTGAAAGAGTCACCTCCACAAAATCATAGGTCTCCACCTCCCGACTGCTCAGCACGGGGGTGATCTCTCTTGCCCGTGCGTATCGGGGAAAAAGAGGGATAATGCAGAGAGCGCATGGCAAGACGAGTCTCGGTAAGCGCCGGAACATAGGCTACTGTTTCCTCTTCATTGTTGACGACGGGAAGCGTGCTTTGTTCGCGCACAGCGGTCGCGCGCTCGAATCTTCGGGAGTGCTCCTGCATACTTGCCAGAAGCAGCGGCGCCGGTCAAGAGATTTGTGGAGCAACATGAGCGGGCGGGGTGTGGCTACGATTCAGTGGCACGTGGGGCGTTGTAACGGGGCATCTTGTCTGGGCGAGGGCGCGAGGGGATTCCGCCCCTGCCGGGGCCAATGAGAACAAGCCGACCTTATGCCCCGTGGAAAGAGACGGCATCGGCTGCACCTCCGCGCACTATCCTCTGGCGTACGGTTACAAGTACGACGAATGGAGCGGGGCCTTCGGAGAGGTCTGGTTCGGACTGAAGAGCAACTTCTGGTGGGATGAGGCCCGACACCCCGCCCGAAGGCGGGGGCTGACGCTTTCTAAAAAGACGCGCCCGGCGACTTGACCGGGCGCCCTGCCATCCGGGCACTTGCGCAAAAGGAAGCCCCGGGGTGCAAACCTGCCCCTGGGGTTTCTTCTTTCTGCCGCTCTTGCGCACCGGAAGATGGGTTCGACGGACGCCTACCCGCGAGCAAGGGGTGCGGCTACAATCCTGGGGCATGGGCGAGTGCTAACGCCGCCCCGCCCTGGCGGGGCAGCC
>JAUYEE010000247.1 GCA_030691545.1 bacterium
TCGTTTCATCCTCTGTGTCAAATAGAGCGGCCCAGAGAGGTAACCGTACGTGAACCGATACGTCTCGGAAACAAGTTCCTCAAGTTCCTCTGCGGGAATGAAAGGCATCATGGGGCGTACCGCTACGCACGTGCCGATGCCCGCCTCCCAAAGTGCACGCAGGAATTTGATACGCTCAAGCGGAGACGGTGCATTGGGCTCGATAGCCTGCCATTCATGCAACCTGACGAGCGTGACACAGACATGAAGCAAAGCACCTCTGGCAAGAAGGATCTCGTTAATTCTCTTCAGGAATGCGATGTCCTCGCTGGAGACGATCGCCTTTGTGGCAAAGCTTACGACTTTCCCTGTCGCAACCAAATCGTCAAGGTAGTCTCGCCAATTTTCCAGGAGAAACAGCTCCGTATCGCAGGACGGTTGGACGATCTCGAAGGGCAAGCTGTCCTGTATCAGGGATCGTGGGCGCTTGCCATCCAGCAATGGGCATCTCTCGAACCTAGGATCGTGCGTGAAGCAATAAATGCACCGGAATTTGCATCCTGCCTTGCCCGCAGTCCCAAGATACCTGTCCTGCTCGCTCATGCGATTGCCCCTGCATCTGATACGCCCAGCGTGATCCGATCTGCAATTGCGTCCAATAACGCATACAACTGTTCTGGATCCCCGTCGTTGGTTAGGGTGAAATCAGCCATAGCGATAGGCCCGCCCTTTTGGATGTTCTCAATCTCTGCTATGTCCCGCTCCTCTGCTTCTCTCGCTGTCAGAGGGCGATTTGCCCTTTCGGAGAGGCGCGCATAGCGTCGCTGACGCTCAGCGCAAATCGCTATCACATACAGCGGAGAACCGAGGTGTGCTTGCAAGAATCTGTATTCCGCCCACGAGTAAAGGCCGTCGATCAAAGTAGGGCTGTGTCGAACATGCTCCAGTATGACGGAAAGCGCCATCTTGGCGTAAGCAGCATCGCCGTGAATTCTACGAAGGTCTTCCCTGACAAACTGTTCGTTCTGCGGTGTGGCATCCAACCCGCGTCGCGCGATCTCGTCGAGCGTGATCCTGCCGAGGTACACGACAGGCCATTGCCGTCTTGATAGTTGAGACACCGCAGTTGACTTTCCAGCACCAGGCATGCCAACAACGGCCAGAAGCGGTTTCTGTTTCACGTCACACCGTCGGCTAGCGCCGGTCGGCCAATGAATGACGAATCTCGTCAAGAAGTGCTATCGGAATCTCGCTTCCAAAACCGATCACAGCTTCCGCATAGCGAGCCGCTCGCCCTGATGGTCCACTCCTGAAATACGACAGAACTCCCTTGGGATGCTTGTTAAACGCGTTAACAAGAGAGGGAATTGTCTTTGCGGTGCCGATGATAGCTAAAGCATCCACAAGTATGAACACTGATTCCTCGTCGGCGTTCTCCAGCGCCTTGTCTATCGCAGGAATAGAGGCCTCGCCGATCTTGGCCAAAGATAAGGCAGCCCACAATCTAATGCCACGGTCATCGGATGTAAGCTGATCAGCCAGGACTGACACCGACCCGCGGTCGGCTATTTCGCCGAGAGCATCAATAGCCGCAATCCGTGTCTGCACGGACGATGCTTCGTGAAGCAATTGAGCAACCTGTAAAGCGGCAGACGAGCCGATGCGACCGATGGCCCTTGCACAGATTCTGTGGAGTGAACTCTCGTCAAACTCTACATCCTGCTCTTGAAGAACACGAAGTAACGTATCCTTAGCGTCGGACGCTCGCAGGTCCCCGATGGCCTTCAAAGCATGCCATCTGCATATGGGATCTTGCTCGGTTTCGAGAATGGTTATGAAAAAGCTGCTCCCGGACCGAGTGGGATCGGCGGCGGCAGCAATGACTTCGTCTTGCCTCTGCGCTATGGTCATTTCTCCTCCTCCGCCAGATGGTACGCGAGCAACACGAACCATGTAAAGGCGCTGAACATCGGGAATGCCTAGAAAGCTTCTTTTCGAACTACGAAAATCGTCCCACTGATTGCACCCACCGGCTCCGCGTTCCACATTCTCGATCGAATTATGATCCGTTCCAGTGCCCCCCGCCCGCCCCGTGCTCCGGGTCGCCTCCGCCGGCTCCGGGACTCCGGTCGCTCCGGCTCGGGTGAAGCCGCTCCACTCGGCACGGCCGATAATGCCGGCATTATCGGCCGTGGCCCTTCGGTCACGTCCCTTGCATCCAAGGCAGCGGTTAAGAAAAAAACGGGCTCATTCCGCAAGGGTCGCGCCCGAAGGCCTTCCCTCGCTCCACTTTTACATAACGCTCTGGCGTTATGCAAACTTCACCCGGGCCTGCGCTCCCTCCGCCCCTGCGCCACCTCCGGCGGCCCTACGCACTCCCGTCCGGCCCCCAGGGGCCTCCCTACCCGTGTCAATTTTCGGCGCTCCGTCACGCGCCATGCAACCGGCCGCATGGCGCGCACCGTCGCTATCATGCCGACCCGATTATCTACAGTCGAAATGCTGGTAAGCGGTTTGGGCTAGGTCACTTGGCTGTCCCAAAAAACCTATTTTGGACAAGATCGATCATCTGTGGTTTCGAGATGGAACGAGCACTTATGGCCGTTGACATCAACCTAACCGAGACCAAGTCGGAAGACGACTTTGCCGCCACGGTCGCCGCCAGGCTAGGGAAAGGGAAATTGCTTTGACAAACAGAAATTCTCATGTCTTACTAAAACAGGTTTGTTTTTCTCGGTCGCCAAACAACACATTGGAGGAGAGAAGACAATGAATAGGCCGCCACCCAAGCCACCGAATCAAGATGATCCGCCAAAATGCGATCCTAAGCCAAAACTACCAATACCGCCGAAACCACCGAAGCCACGGGACCCCGGCGATCCTCCTGCCCCGCTAGGGGTTATAAACACTTGCGCCACCGCACAAAAATATAAAGACCCCCCCACCCCAAACAAAGAACCGCCAACAAGACACGACCCGCCAGAGAAGCCAACACC
>JAUYEE010000276.1 GCA_030691545.1 bacterium
GAGGAAGTCTCCCGTTGGGACGATGCCGAAGTTGCGTGGAGTCTTGCCCTGTGTCGGTTCATGGCCGACATACGTGAGCTTGCCGGTATCCTCGTTGATGGCGAAGACCACGATGCTGTCGTGACCGCGATTGGACCCGTATAGAAACTTTCCCGATGGGGCAACATGGACGTCGGCGCACGTGTTCGTGCCGGTGAAATTCTCGGGGAGAGTTGGGACGGTTTCAATCTCCCTGAGGGTCCCGCGCTCATTGTCGTAAGCGAAAGCGGTGAATGTGGAGTCCAGTTCGTTGATTACGTAAGCATATTTGCCATTTGGGTGGAAATCGAAGTGGCGAGGGCCGGCTCCGGCCTTAACCCGAGCCCAAGGCTCCTCGTTCGGTTTCAACTTCCCCTCGGTTAAATCAACTCTGTAAATCATGATTTTGTCCAGCCCCAGGTCGGGCACGAACAGAAAGCGATTGGCTGCATCTAAGTTAACGGAATGGGGGTGTGGGGCTTCTTGACGCTGCGGGTTGACGCCGGACCCTTGATGTCGAACGACATCGGTCGGTTCCCCGAGCCGGCCGTCCTCGCGAATGGGAAGAACCGAAATACACCCTCCTGCGTAATGTGCCACGAAGACAAACTTTCCCTGCCGATGCATAATCAGGTGACATGGGCCCTCTCCGCCTGACGGCTGCTGATTCAGAAAGGTCAGCTCCCCCGTCTGCGGGTTTCTACGGAAAGCGCTCACAGCTCCGCCCGGTTTACCGGCAGACCTCGAGACCTCGCTGACCGAATAGAGGTAACGTTTGGTGGGATCAAAAGCCAGGAATGACGGATTGACCACGCCCTTAGCTACGCTCGCGAACTTCAACACTCCGGAAGACAAGTCCATACGATAGACATAGATGCCTTCACTCTTACCGAAGGTGTAAGTTCCAATGTACAGAAGAAGTTCCTTGGGCTTTTGTTCCCCCGTGGGCTGGGCGGCAAAGAGGGGGAACGTCCATAGAGCTCCTAACCCGATAACAACCGCAACCGCCCGGAGCCCGAGTTTCCGTATCAGCTCACATCGCTTCATTTTCGTTTCCCTTCATTCTGATTTCCAGAAGCCGTTCTTCAGCCTCGATGCACGTCCGACAATCACGGACTCCATCTCGGAAAGGCGCCGTCTGCCGAGGGTCACTCCGCTGCCAATGCTTATGTACCCCAAAACTGTCTGCTTTTCAATCGGAATGGGTGTGGCTGGGGCCGCGCGGGGCACGTGCAAGCGCGACCGGCGCTCCCGTGAGAACCTTGATGTCGCACGGCCGGGGAGCACCCGGAAACGTTCACGAAGGTGGGCTATTGCGCCCTTACAGGGCTCGGGTTTTTTTGTGTTTCCGGACCCAGGGCGTTGCCCTGGGCTATGGTATTGCGCCCCGTTGGGGCTTAACCAGTGTCCGCACAGAAGCTCTGAAGCAGCGCGACAGCAGTCTGGCACGGAATGGCGGCCACAGCGCTCGCCGAGGTATTCCCAGGGGGTCCCGCGCCGCTACGCGTGGGAGCAGCGCTTCTGCACGAAAGGCGATGAGCCTCCGGAAACCTGTTCCAAAAAGGGAGATTCAGGTACAATGTCCTCCATCGTCCGGCAGATGAGAACGAAACAAGGCGTGGGAAATCGCCTGTGAACATTCGAAGGAGTCGCCGCCATGAAACTTCTGTCAACAATGATTGGAGTGATGACAATGGCACTCGTACCTTCAGACTCTGGGCGTAACGCAAAGGAGAACCAGTTGGAGACGTTTCTCTCGGCTCACGTGAAACGAATCAAGCCCCTGAGCAAAGAAACGAGGCTTGCGCACTGGAACGCCTCGATCACGGGCAAGCCGGAGGATTACGACCGGCTCAGCAAGCTAGAACTCGAGATGTGCCAAATCTACAGCAATCGAGAAGAGTTCGTCTTCCTCGAAGGTCTGAGAGAATCGGGACAGGTAAAAGACGCAGAGCTCCGGCGACAGGTAGAGCGGCTGTACAACCGCTATCTTGAGAACCAGATTGAGCCACAGTTGCTGAAAAGGATGATCGCCCTCGACACGAAAATCGCCAGAACATTCAACACATTTCGCGGCACTATCGCCGGGGAGACGGTCACGCTCAACCAGATTAACAAGATTCTGACGACGGAAGCCGATTCGCGGAAGCGAGAAGAAGCGTGGAGGGCCAGCAAGCAGGTGGGAGCGGCGGTTGCCGGGGACCTGCTCACATTGGTCAGGCTGCGAAATCAAGCTGCACGAAGCATCGGCTTTGACAATTATCACACGCTGTCTCTGACTACCGCGGAACAAAGCCTCGAAGAGCTGGACAAGATTTTTGCGGAACTCTGCGAACTGACCCGAGAGCCTTTTGCCGAGTTGAAGGCCGAACTCGACCGCAGCCTGTCACGGATGTACGGAGTCTCGCCCGACGAGTTGATGCCCTGGCACTACCACGACCCCTTTTTCCAGAGAACGCCTTTAGTTCAGGAGGTGGATCTGGATGCCTTCTACGGCCGAGCTGATGTGAGGAAGTTGGCGGAGAAGTTCTATGCGAGTGTCGGGCTGCCCGTTGACGACATTCTTGGCAGAAGCGACCTCTACGAGAGGCCTGGGAAGGATCAGCACGCATACAGCATAGATGTTGACCGAGAAGGGGACGTGCGCATTCTGTGCAATCTGACGAACGAGGAGCGATGGATGGAGACCGTCCTGCATGAGCTCGGGCACGCCGTTTACAGCAAGTACCACGATCCCTCGCAACCGTACCTCCTGCGGGCTCCCGCACACGCCTTCACGACAGAAGCCCTCGCGATGTTCTTCGGGCGGCTCAGTCGGAACGCGGCGTGGATGGAGAAAATGCTCGGATTGTCCGAGGAGGATAGAGCGAAAATCGAAAAGGTGGAGCGAGAATATACGCGGTTCCAGCAGATCATTTTCGCGCGATGGGCGATGGTGATGTACGATTTCGAGAAGCGGCTGTACGCCGATCCCGATCAGGACCTCGATTCGCTCTGGTGGGAACTGGTGGAGAAATATCAGCTCCTGAAGAAACCTCCGGAGGCGCCGCGCGCCGCCTGGGCATCCAAGACCCATTTCACCACGGCCCCCTGCTACTATCACAACTATATGTTAGGCGAGCTGTTAGCCTCTCAACTGCACAATTGCATCGTTCACAGTGTTCTCCAGCGTCCGTCGGATGAAGGACTGAGCTACGTCGGCGAGACAAAGGCGGGTGATTTTCTTCGGGAAAAGGTTTTCGGACCCGGAGCTGTCTATCACTGGAACGAGATGATTCAACGCGCAACCGGCGAGCGATTGACCCCAAAGTACTTCGTCGCCCAGTTTGTCCGATGAGGACTGCCGCCCGCGGCGGAATCTGCCACGGTGAGGGGTCCAAAGACGTTTCGTGTAGCGCTACGATGATGAGAAAGCCATGACCCATCTCATCGCGATCTTTGTTTATCTTCTTCTGCTGACCGGCATCGCCATTTACAAGTCCAGGCAGGTCAAGACCCAGGCGGATTTCGCCGTGGCGGGGAGAACCCTTTCCCCCTGGATCATGGTCTGCACGATGCTTGCGGTATGGATCGGAACCGGCTCCATCGTGGGGAATGCCGGACAAGCATACCGAGACGGCATGGCGACCCTCATTTTGCCCCTCGGGACCTTCGTCGGAATGATCCTGCTGGCGCAGATTGCCCCTCGCGTGCGCAACCTCGAGGCATACAGCGTGCCCGAAATCATCGGGACTCGCTACGGGGGCGCCGCCAGGATGTTAGCGGTGATTGCTCTGGTCATCGCATATATGGTGATTGTTAGTTACCAGTTCAATGCCGGGGGCATGGTGTTAGAAGTAATAGCCGGTAAGAAAGAACCGGTCGCGGTGAGTATCAACGATGAACTGACGAAATCTCAGGTCAAAAAGGGATACCTGGAGTTCCACCCCGAAAAGGACTGGGAAGGCTCCGCGGCAATCATCCTTAAGGCGAGAAAAGACGGTGTCTGGTCAAAACCCTTTACAGCCTTTACGGTTGACGTTCTTCCCGCGCAACGGGTCGCTGCCGCAAAGGCCGAGATCGAAGAGCGGAAGATGCAAAACCGTCTAGCCATCAAGAGGAACGCCGTCGCCAAGGTTATAGTGACCGGCTATGACGCACATGTCAGCAATAAAACTCGCTTATACCGCATCGCGTCGCTCCCCGAACACGGCAAACTCATCCTTTCGGAACCGAAATTGACTAGCCACGACGCGACCATCATCGCGGCAATCTTCATCATCGCCTACACGATCCTTGCCGGACTCCTGAGCCTGGCATTCACGGACATCGTAACTGGCACGATTATCACTGTCTCGATGTTTGTGGCTTTCCCGGTGCTCCTATACAAGGCTGGCGGCTTTAACGGCATGGCGGCGTCCTTCGCCGCCATGGGCGACAAACCTCACCACATGCAGTTCTGGGGCGTCTATTCGGCGACAACGATCGTCAACTACTGCCTTCCGGTGTTTCTTCTCATCATGGGCGACGCGAATCAATATCAGCGTATTTTCGCCAGCAAGAATGCGAAGGGGGCGAAAACGGCGGTGACGGTCATGATTTTTCTTGCCGCGGCTATCGAGCTGTTGATTATTGCTTCTGCCTGGGTCGCGAGCAGCCTGATACCCGACCCGGAAAATGAAAGGTACATCCTCATCTATGCCGCCAAGCATCTCATGCCGTTGGCATTGGGCAGCCTGTTCTTAGTAACTGTCGTCGGCATTATCATCTCCACGGCGGATGGCTTTCTCCTTGTCCCCGCGACCACGTTCGTCAAGGATATTTATCTGACCTACATCAACCCGAAAGCCAGCGAAAAGAGGATCGTTTTCACCAGCAGGTTGTTAGTACTGGCATTCGGCGTTGTAGCTTATCTTGTCTCACTGGCCTTTGCTGAATCTACGACTGTGTTTCGCAAAGCCCTGTATGCTTACACGGTCTATGGCGCCGCGATTACTCCGTGTTTGGTCGCGGCGCTCTTCTGGAAAGGGGCAACAAGAGCAGGGGCCATTGCCTCGATCGTATCGGGAACCGTCGTAACTCTGGCCTGGGAGGAACTCATAAAGAAACACCTGCCGGATTCTCTTTCGGGGCTGGACGCGGTATTGCCAGCGATAACAATATCGGTTGCCGCTCTCATCATCGTGAGTCTATTCACGAGGAACTCACCGCAGAGAATGCAGAGGGTGAGGAACGGGCGAGAAGGATTATAAGATGTTTCCAGCGAATACGTATCGCCAGAGAAGGCAGCGGTTGAGAAACCAGGTGCAAAGCGGACTCATCCTCTTTCCGGGAAATCAGGAAAGTCCGATGAACTACCCGGACAATCCGTATCCCTTCCGGCAGGACAGTTCCTTCTTGTATTTCTTCGGACTCGATCTTCCGAACCTGACGGCGGTGATTGATGTGGATAATGACCGCGAGCTGGTCTTCGGAAACGACCTGACGGTTGAGGACCTCGTGTGGATGGGGCGGCAGCCCGCTTTGAGCGAGCAGTGCGAAGAGACTGGAGTCCGGCAGACTTTGCCGCTTGAGAAACTTGAGCCAATGCTACGTGAGGCTGTCCGCGGGGGCAGAACGATTCATTTCCTTCCCCAGTACAGAGCGGAAAATGTGCTCAGAATTGCGCAGGCGCTGGGCATCGCTCCGGCGGAAGTTTCACGCCGCGTGTCGGGACCGTTGAGCAAGGCGGTGGTGGCGCAGCGGTCCGTGAAGTCGCAGGAAGAGATCGCGGAGATTGAAACGGCTCTCGACATCACGCGCGAAATGCACACGCTGGCAATGAAGATGACGAAGCCCGGCATCTACGAAAGGGAAGTTGTCGGCGCCATGGAAGGGATCGCTCTCTCGAAAGGATGGCATCTTGCCTTTCCCACGATTTTCTCGATTCACGGAGAGATTCTTCACAACCACTATCACGGAAACCGGATGAGGGAGGGCGACTTAGTGGTGAATGATTCCGGGGCGGAGTCGCCGTCGCATTATGCCAGCGACATAACCAGGACGATTCCCGTGAGCGGAGAGTTCACGGAGAAACAAAAGGAGATTTACAGCATCGTTCTTGATGCACAGGAAAGAGCGATTGAGGCAGTGAAGCCGGGCATTGAATTCAGGGACGTTCATCGCCTCGCCTGCACTATCCTCGCCTCCGGACTAAGACAAATTGGACTGATAAGAGGCGACGTTGCGGAGGCTGTCGGAGCGGGAGCGCACACTCTCTTCTTTCCCTGTGGGCT
>JAUYEE010000342.1 GCA_030691545.1 bacterium
TTCTTTGTCTGCTCCACGTACAACGACACGTGCTTTTCCCCCTTCAGGGCACACTTGCACCGGGGATTCCCGCACACCCGCGCCATCTCAATCACACTGCCGTGAACAAAGCCGTCGGCCGTCGCCACCAACCGATGGAGCTGACTCCGCAGACCCCGCTCCTTTTTCGACAAAGTGCCTCGGTGTTTCATGACAATCCTCCTTTTTTCGTATATGATATTCTATAATATATCATTTGTCAAGAAAAAAAATAAAAAAATACCAATGCGAATTTGCTCCCCCTCCCGTCTCGATCCGAAAATCACCCCATTTCTCCCCTCTGCAGAAACTTATGGCGAATCCCCTCCCTTACCTTTCGGAATCGCTGCTTTTGGCGGGCTGGGTCATCCCCGTGAGAAGGTTGAAGAGGGTTGTTTTTCCCGAGTTTGGCAGACCGATCAGGCCGATTTTCATGATGGGGTTCTCAAAGGCGCCGGAGTTGTTCGCGTTGAAATCACGGTGACTCGCGCCGGAAGATCGCGGTTTCGTGGCTCGCCGACTTACGGCCGAAGGGTACTTCATGGCGCGCGCTTCGTCAATGTTCTTTCACGTGGGTGGGTTGCTGATTCCCGCGCGGGATACCGTGCCCCCGGAGGCGGCAGAAGAAGCCGGAGCCGCGAAGGAGTAGGGGAGGGCTTGGGCCGATTGATCCCACAAGCCTCAACGCCCAAACCTGAGTTCTGTCGCCAAACCCGCTCAGGAACCACGACCTTGACGTAGCGAGATGTGGCAATGGTCGGGGCAAGATGATAAGCTTCGTGGAACGCCCGCCGGGATATCGTCACGACGCGACGGCAAATAACCTCCTGTGAGAGGTTCGTCAGGAAAGACATGCTAACGAAAGGTGTGTAGATTGAGAAGGAAGCAATGGATTCTCCGGTGTCTGGTTGGCTACATGGCAATCAACCTGTGCTCTGTCGTTCTTGCGCAGGGCGTCGGGATTGAACCCCGAGTTGACATCTCGGCGAAAGGAACTGCGAAGGTTTCGTGGGACACAGAGCATGGCTGCGTGGGCGGCGCAGTCTCGTTCGGTGTTAATTTCGAAGACGATCCGCTGGCTTTGCTTTACTATCGGCTTTCGGTTTCGGCGACGGGTTCCCGGCGGTCTCATGCGGCGGAGATTTCCATCGAGAAAATCGAAGCGCTCGGGAAGGGGCTGCCCTTTCAGGGACAGGTTTTCTATCGGGCGACTTGTTTCGACCTCTCGTCCAAAACGCTTCTCGATTCCGGCGATTGCGTGTTTCGATACATCAAGCAAGGGGCGGACTACCGGAGGGGAGTCGCGATTGTGGAAGGACCGATTGTCGCGAATGTCACGTCGAGTTCTGCGCTGGTTCGCTGGGTGACGGACCTGCCGAGCGGCGGGCGAGTCTGCCTCGGGACAAAATCCGCGTCTGCCATGGGGCCGCAGATCGTGCACGAGGTCGCAGTGGAAGGCCTGCAACCCAGCACGGTGTATGCCTATCGCGTGGAAGCCTGGACAGGCAGCGATGATGTGTTCCGAACCCGGGAGTACAGTTTTCGGACGGCGCCGGCGCTCGGGTCGGACGAACCGTTTTCGTTCGCGGTTTTCTCGGATACGAGGGCGAACGACTACACGCCCATCAGCGTTGAGGCGTTGAACGGGGTGAATGCGGACATTGTGCGGAGGCTCGCCGTCGGAGTGTTGCGAAATGAAGCCCGGTTTGCGGTCATCGCCGGTGACCTGATTTCCGGCATCACGAGCGATTCCCACCGCGTGACGGTTCAATTGCGGTCCTGGAAGAAGGCCGTCGGCCCGATAGCACCGTACATCCCCTTCTACACGGGAATAGGGAATCACGATGCAGAAATCTACGACCTTCGCACCCTTGACGGGAAGGAGACCCGCGTCCGGAAGGAGGGCAAAGACGCGGCGGAGGAAATCTTCCGCAGGGAGATGACAAATCCGACCAATGGCCCCGACCTTCCCGCGGACTCCACCGATCCTCCCTACAGTGAAAATGTCTATTCCTTCGATTACGGCGACTCGCACTTCGTCATGCTCAACAACGATTACAAAGTCATTCGCAGTGCTTCTCAAGATGATGCAGAAAAAGGAAAAATCGTCGGGCGGCAACTGGAATGGTTTCAGCGAGACCTCCGGTCGGCGACAGAACGCGGGCAGGAGAATATCTTCGTTTTCGTCCACGAGCCTGCTTTCCCGAACGGCGGCCACCTGGCAGATTCTATGTACCACAGCGGAGACAAGACCTACACAAAACTCCGGGACGAGTTTTGGCGACTGCTTTGCGAGCATCCCGTGGCAGCGGTCTTCTGCGGCCACGAGCACAGTTACAGCCGCACGCTGATTGATGAAAAGGTTGACGGGAGCTTCCGCCGCCCCATCTGGCAGGTCACCACGGGCGGAGGAGGTGCGCCTTTTCACACGTTAGAGGCTTCGCCATGGTCCTCGAGCGTGAAGGCCTTCTCATCGAGGCAACACTACTGCCTCATCAAGGTGGCGGGCAAAGAGGTGCGGTTGTTCGTGTATGACCCGGCCGGAAGCCTCATCGAAGAGGCTCGGCTGAAATAACGCCAAAACAATTCATAGCGGCAATCAACGCGCATGATCTCGATTCCATTTATAGAGGGCAATGACCCCCTCACGGAGGTCAGCGAAAGTTTCGGGGAGGTCAGCGAAAGTTTCGCGCAGGGCCCAGACAACCGAGAGGGTTGGGGCCTAAAGGTAGTATGAAGAAAGTTGGTGAACCACAGTTCGCCGCAGGAGGATGGCTATGCCGAGAAATCCCACCACAATCACGGCAGCGGCTGGGGAGCACTTCGTTGCTGCTCTGCTTGCTGCCAAAGGCTACACAGTCGCTTTGACAAGGGGGGGTACACCTGGCACCGATCTCCTCGTCGCAAATAGGAGCGGAACGAAAACTATCTCAATACAGGTAAAAACCTCGAACTGGGCAAGGCGGGAATACAAGAAGAAAAAAGAGAACAACCACTACGAATGGCCGATACCTTGGGGCTGCGACCAGATAGATAACGAGAACTACTGGTATGCCTTCGTTGATTTGCGCTCGTGGCCGGACGGCGAGGACTTCCCAGAAGTCTTCTTTGTTCCCTCTTCCACGGTCGCAAGCCAGGTTCGGTATGAGAAAGAGAACAAATGGAGCAGGTCCTTCTTCGAGATCCGAGAAGGCGAGGTGCAGAAGTACCGAGAGGAGAGGGGCTTGATACAGAGAATACTTGGGCCACCGAACGGCTGATGGCAATTGAAGCCAAACTGTTCGATGTGTAGACCTATGTGCAGGCAATGATTATAGAGGCGTGTTCTGCAAAGGCGCGAGGATCCCTGCCGGCAATGCTTCTCCGCCCCAACACGCCAAGTCGTGCGGCGAAGTATGTGCCGCAGGATTATTCTATTGAAATAACAGCCCAGCCCGTTCCCCGGCTCCGTTTCGTGGCGGAGTTCAGTCTGCCCTCCGGGCGGTGAGGGCGGTGAAACTGTCCGACAGAGGCTACTCAATGGGACAAGTTGTCTCATTCCCACCGCGGCTCAAACAGCGACCGCCGTTTCGCACTCTAACCTTTTGAAAACAGGAAATCATTGAGGAACGTCTTCGTGAGCGTCACTCAGCAGCGGCTCATCTGGCTGGCAAAGACTGGTGACAGGGAAGCTTTCTCAGAGCTTGTTTCGCTCTTTGAATCGAGGGTGTATCGCGCAGCGTGCGCCCTGACCGGCAATGAGCACGACGCAAAGGACCTCAGCCAGGAAACGTTTGTCCGGGCCTTTCGCGGCATATCGAAGTTTCGAGAGAAGTCATCCTTCTTCACCTGGCTGTATCGGATTCTCCTGAACGTGTTCAAGAGCTGGGTGAAAAACCGCCGTGTCACAGTGGAGTTGACCGAGACTACCCGTGCAACCGTGGAGGCTGGCGGCTGTGCGAGTCGGGCGACTGCGTCCTCCGAGAAGGCGACCGAGCACGAGAAAGTTGACCGGGTGTACAGGGCGATTTATTCGCTGCCAGCCGACCAGAAAATGGCCATCGTGTTGCACGCTCTCGAGGCAATGACTTATTGCGAAATCGCGAAAGCGATGGGTTGCTCGATAGGCACAGTGAAGTCCCGAATTCACGCGGCGAGAGTCGCTCTGAAACGAGAGCTTCTCCGCGAAAATGTTGACGGGTGAGATTGAAGGAGGCACCGCGAGAGATGAAGTGCGAGAAGGTTCAAAAGAACTTGTCGGCGTACGTTGACAGCGAAATCGGCTCCAGACTCCGGCAACGGATGGAGAAGCACCTCGCTGGATGTCCGATGTGCGCTGCCGAAAGAGACCGCATCGAAAAGGTCGCCGCAGCCGCGAGTTCCTCGGTACGGTTGTTCCTGTCGGACAAAGAGGCGCCGCGAGACCTTCGAGCGCAGGTGATGGACCGCCTCGAGCAGTCCCCCGCCCGCCGCGTGGTCGTGATGCCTGCAAGACGGCTTGCGGCGGCTGCATTAACCGGCTTGGTCGCGGCTTTCTTTCTCGGCATTCTGTTCCAATCCGGTTTTTCGTTGCAGCGGCAGGCTCTTCGAAATGAGATTGCAGAATGTCGCGCGGCGCTGAGGGTTGCGAGAACAAACCGTGACAAGGCGCGGGCGGAGTTGGCGGCCGCCCAGGCGACACTTGGCGTTGTGGATGAGGAACTTCGCCTTGCGCAGCGACGGATTGATGAAAGTGAACGACTGGCGGCTCAGGTACCGGGCGGCGAGCGTTACGTCTGGCGACCGGTTCTGTCGTCGCTCCAGATGCCCGGTGCCAGAGCGCTTTTGGAAAATGGTGTGTTCTGATGCGTTGCCACGCATGGCGTGTTTGGCGTGATCCAAGAATTCCTGTAAATGGAGGAGGGCTATGAGAACACTTCTGCTGCGTAAGTCTCTGGTTATCATCGCATGTTCGCTTCTTGTGCATGCAGGTTGCACGGCTGCTGAAGGCGGGGGACCGCAACAGACCGCAGAAGCGCCAGACTGGGCGTCTGTGCTTCCGGCGGATACGCTTCTATCTTTTGCCATCGAGGACGCCGGAGCTTTCCGCGAGGCGTTCTTCCCATCCGCGCCTTCGGACGAGGGGGTCTTCTCGGTCGAGAAACTCCTTGGGATGATCGCCGAGTCCGATCCGAAAGCGAAAGCTGACCTTGAGAATACAGTAGAGCTCGCCAAGACCCTCTTAGGGGCGTTGGAGGGGCGGTTCGTTGTGGCGTTACGTGAAACGCCGCGCTGGCCGACGCCTCTTTTCCTCGGGAATGTGAAGCCCGATGCGAAAGACGTTGCGGCGTTTCTCTCCCGCGAAGTCGGGCCTTTGCTGGAGTCGCTCGGCGAGAAAATGGAGCTGGAGAAAGAGGGGGAGTCCCTGCGTGTGAGGGTCGGTGACCTTGATCTGTTTATCGTTACGCAGAAAACCCAATTCTTCGCCTCCACAGACCAGAGCGCGGCGCTCGAGATGAAGAAAGGGGCTTTGCCCATCGAGTCGTCGCTCGCGGGACGGTCGCCTTTCCAGAAGGCCTACCAAGCCGTAGGCTTGGGCGACTTCTTCGCCTACGTGGACACGCGGAAATTCGTCGAGATGCATTTTGGCGGATTGACGAGTGCGACTGTGAAAGGGCTTACGGACCTCGGCATCGCGAGTCTGGATGCGGTCGCCTTCTCGGCGAAGGTGGACGGCTCATTTTTGAAACTCAAGTTCGGCCTGACGAACGCGGGCGAGTTCAGCGGATTGCCGGGAATCCTCCTGCGCCCCAACACGCCAAACCGTGCGGCGAAGTATGTGCCGCAGGATTATTCTATGTTCCTGAGGTTCAGCACCGCCGAGGCAAGGGAAGCTTACCGGCAGTGGCAGGGGATTGTTCGGAAAATGACGGACGATGTGAGCTGGAAGGAATACCAGGAGGGACTGGCGAAGTTGAATGAGGAAAGGGGATTCCTACTGGAAGAGCTTCTGGGGAATCTCGGAGATGAAGCGGCGGTCGCGGTGAAACTGCCGGAATTGATAGGGATTCCGCCAGTGCTGGTCATTGCGGAAGTGAAGGATGAAGCGAAGGCGCTGGAGTTCGTGTCCGGAATTCTGGGAAAGGCCCATGCCCGACCGCAGCCGTATAGCACCGTTGCCGGAGCGCCGATTCAGACGACAACTCTGGTGCCTGGTGTGATGCTGTCTTACGCGGCGAAGGATGGGCATCTGATCATCGGGCTGTCGCCGCTGTCCGTTGCCTCGTCGCTCAAGGCAGCAGAGTCGGGGGATTCTCTCGCCGCGTCGGAGGCTTTCCAGACGGCTATGAGAGCAGTCCCAGACAAGAACATGTTTTATGCCTACGTGGAACTGGGGCCTGTGGCTCGCTTTCTGGTAGGCCTTGCCTACTTCATTGAGTCGAAAGTCCAAACGGTTCTACCCGTCTTGCGGTTCGAGATGGACCCGTCTTCTCAAGCTGCCAGAATCATCGAAACCCTCACCGTCGAATCCCAGCGAATGGGTGCTCTGACCTGCTACGGCATCCGCGACAAGGACACGTTTTCCCTGCACGCAGACGTTCCGATGGGAACAATCCGTTGCGTCGCCGCCATGTTGCCGGAGCCTGTTGCGCGGGCCAGAGAGAATGCAAGGCGGGTGGCGTGCCTGAACAACCTCAGTCAGATCGCCCTCGCATGCCACATGTACGCAAACGACCACAAGGACGTGTTCCCTGAGCGGCTCTCCGAGTTGGAGAAATACGTCGGCAACCTCAAAGTCTTCTCGTGTCCTGCGGAGCTGTCCGAAATCACCCGGTCGGAGGACATAGACTCCAAATCGAGTTACAAGCTCCTCGGCGGTTTCTCTACCAAGGACGTCAAGAACCTTGGCGGGAGGGTGCTGGTGTACGAAAGCGTCGAAAACCACAAAGAAGGTGCGAACGTAGCCTTTGCGGACAGCCACGTTGAGTGGGTTTCGTCGGAAAGGCTGCAAGAGCTTTTGAAGCAAGCCGGTCTGTAAATCAAGAGGTATTCTCCGCGTCGTCGGCGGTCTTGCTCGCCGCGAGAGGCGATAGAGCTAACAACAGACCTCAAACGACGTGAAAATCAGAAATGGAGGTAACAACCATGACAAAGACGTGCAAGAACTCAGCGAAATTCATCGTGACGACAATGGTCTGTGCGTTTGCCTTCGGTCTTGCACAGACAGCATTTCCCGCGTGGCTCGATGGCGTCAAAGAGCTCAAGGTCGGTGACAGGACCTTCCCTGTCTGCCCCGAGGAGGAGTGGGCCCGAGCTGGCTTTCCGCTGAGGCGGGTTCCGGACGATAAGAATGCTGCCATCGAATACATCAATGCGATCAACCTCTACGTCAAGGAGCCGGAGAACCTCTCCGACCTCTACAACTACGTCCTGGGAAACTTATGGACTGACGAAGCGAAAGCCCTCGTTCCCTGGCTCGAGCAGAATGCCCCCGCCATCGCCGCACTCCGCGAAGGAGCAAGAAAGGACGACTGCATGTTCCCTCTTCTCAAGGAGCCCGGTGTCGCGATGATGAACCTCCTCCTCCCTCACCTTTCCACCATGCGTTCGCTCGCAAGGCTCCTCACCATCCAGGGCAAATACTTTGAATCCCAGGGCAAATATCGTGAGGCCCTTGACAACTACCTTCTCATAGCAAGAGTGGGCTATCAGGTCTCGAAAGAACCCATCCTCATCTCCGGCCTTGTGGGGGTGGCGCTGGATGCCATATCTGCGAAGGCGATTGAAGAGTACATCCTCCGCCACGAGGTCCAAACGGAAACCCTCATGTGGCTGCTTGAAAAACTGCAAACGGCGCCGAGCGCCGCGGAGAACTACCGAATCGTTATCTCCGGAGAAAAAGCGTTTGGGATGTCGGTGGTGGACGATCTCTTTCAGAATAAGCTTTCTCTCGCTGACCTCCTGGGGAGGAAACCCAGCCTTCGGGTCGCCTTGCCCGCCAGGGGGATGAAGCTCCTCGGGCTCAAGGCCATTATGAAGTCCGATTTCCGCAAGTATTGGAACTGGATGGAGGAGTGGAATAGCCTGCCGGACCACATCGCTCTCCGACAGGAGAACATGCGGGCCGACGAGATCATCGAGGAATTACCTGCCTGGAGCCTTGCAAAGCTGCTTGTTCCTGCCATCAGCCGCGCGCGCATCGCCTTTGTTCGGGACAAGGCGACTCGCAGCATGCTCCGTGCGGAGATTGCTCTGCGAATTTACCGGAACCAGAAGGGCCAGTATCCTGAATCGCTCGCAGCGATGAAAGGAACTGTGGAGGACATTCCGGTTGACGCCTTCACCAACGAGCCTCTGAGATACAAACGCACGGAGGATGGATTCGTCGTTTACAGCGTGAATGAGAATCTCGTGGACGACGGCGGCGAGATAGGGGAAAGAAAAGAGGATAAAGACCTTGTGCGCCGCTACCCTCTGCCTCGCCGTGAGCCTTTCAAAGGGCCTGGCCAGTAGTTCCGACCCCTCGTGAAAGAGAAGCCGCAGCGCCCGCTTTCTCTCATAAGTGCGGGCCTGCGGCTTTGCTCTGTCCTGGAAGAAAGAAGACTGCTGGAAGGGGGACTTGAACCCCCACGGGCTTGTTTGCCCACTAGCCCCTCAAGCTAGCGCGTCTGCCAATTCCGCCATCCCAGCGTGCGCGTGTTACTTCTACCACGGCTGCCGCGTCATGTCAAGAGCCGGAACGCGTCCTTCCCACGCGGCGGCGCTGTGCTCACCTCACTTCGCGGCTGGCGGCCCTGCCAGAGGCGGCAGGTCCTTCACGCGCATGAAATACGTCGCGACGGACATGTTCGCCTCGTTGACCTGGTAGCCCGCGACGGTCTGAAGAGCCGACAAGCAATTGGCAATCGGCACGACGTAGTTGTCCACGGCGTTCTTGACCGATTCACCCACCATCGGTTGGGCCTGTGTAAATTGAACCGCCCACGCTGCTGTCGCTTTGAGCGCGTCCATGAACCTCGCCCAGTTGAAGAAGGCAACGGCGCTTGTCTTCGCAGGGATATTCAATGATTTGAACGCGGCGTCGGCGGCCAGGTCTTTCTGCGTCCCTTTGGACGTATCTATCATCTGTCTCACGAGATCGGCGCTGGTGCCCACGACGAGAAACTCGTCCACGATTCCGTATGCTGGCGTCAGCGTAATCGGCATCGGCATTGGCAGGGCGATGGTCACGGAGTTGAGACTGTGTCCTTGATAAGCGGACGTCTCGAACTTGAAGCCGGTTTCCGCCGTGAGTTCCTTGATGATTCCTCCCAATTTCTGAAGGAATGCTTTTGCCTTCGCCATGTCCTTGATTTTCGTGAGAATCGCGAACTTCGGGTAGGGGAACCCCGCTTTCGTATCCAGGTCTGTGAACACGAAGCCGAACTCGTTGCCCACCCACGGAATGACATCTTCCTCGAGCTTCATGCCGAGAGCTGTCTCGATCTGCCCGAAAATCATGTTCATCGCGGGCGCCGCGCCCTGAGCCTCCCACTGTTTCTGCATCAAGGGCCACATTTCCTGCGGGTCAGGCATGCTGTTGACGCCAACGTAGACGAGGCTGTTCTCAGGAACGTACGCGATATTCTTGCCGGCGGCGGAAGGCGTTTTCAGGCTCAGTTGAGTCAGCTCATCAAGAACCTCGCCCGTGGGGATCGCCGCCATTTTTATGACCAAGCCCTGGTCAACGTACCCCGTGCCTCCCATGATCACGGGAACGGAAAACGACTGCTTGATTCCCTGGATCATGGGTTGCAGGGCCATCGGGACGTCCTCTGTCTCCATGGCGCCGAACAGTTGGCCGATTCCCTGCATATCGGCGTAGAAGCAACCCGTGTATCGCCCCGTAGTCATCCGGGTGGCGTTGAGAATCTTTTTGAACTGCGCGTTGCCTGCGAACGAGTCGCCGCTCCCTCCGGCGAGGTCAACAATTTTCTCTAATTCCGGCGGGGCGTTCCCGACGCCAACCGCCAGGACATCATCAATGAATCCGTACGCGAACTCCACTGGAGCGTCCACCGGTTTGATCGTCGTAATCTTTGTCCCCTTGTGAACGGATTCTTTGAACTCTGCTTCATCCCCCGCCTGCTTTTTCACGAACTCCGCGAATTTGCCGACGATTTCGTCCGCTTTGGATTTCGGGTTGCCGCGAAACAGGAAATACGCTTTGACCCGCACCGGCGCAACCTCTGTCTCGGCGGTTTCCGTCGTTGCAGGCTCGGTCTCGATCTTCTCCAATTCGGCAGACTCAAGTTCCGTTGCCTCTGTCGTCGCGGTTGTCGCGGTCTCTGTCGCTACAGCTTCCGTTGCAGCAGGTTCCGTTGGGGTTGACACGGGCGGAGGAAGCGCTCCCTCCGGCGGTTTTTCGGGCGCCGGGATCTCAGTCAGGGGTTTCTCCTCGGCGCGCGCCTCTCCGGGCACCACATAGACGGCGACGGCGATCTCTTTGCCCAGCAGCGACATGATATTCTCGGTGCTCAGCGGGAACCCTACCTCTTCGGAGAATCCTTTGGCGATGTCCTCCAGTCCGGCGGTCACCCCGGTCTGATCCCACAGCTTCAGAGACGTTAACTGCTTCCAGAAGTTGGACTGGGAAACGCTCGACCAGACTTTCTCAAACTCCACGCTGGTCTTGAAGAACACCGGATTGTCGGGAACGAGTCTCTCCAGACCCTGCTGAGCCGACGCGGCGCCCGGCACAACAACCGCAATGCATGCCCAAAGGACAGCGCTCAGAACGACACGGATAACTCTCTTCATTTTTCCTCTCCTGGCTGGTGTTGCTTCCCCGGTCCGACGTGCCTCCATCACCAGGGCTGGCGGAGGGCCGCCCGCCTGGATCTCCGGCTCCAAACTGCTTTTTGCGCGTACGAGGCGCTTGTCAGACCTTCCTACGAGGGTCCTGTTAAAGCGTCGTCGGAATGCTACTATCCCCTCGGATTGGAGTCAAGGGAATTGTGGACGGGCGGGCAACATCTTACTATCGCTTCGCTTCGGGCAGGGCATGCCCGGGGACCGAGCACGTTGGCAATTCCGCGACCCTGCCATAGGTGTAGCTGCCGCCCGAAGGACATTCGGCGGGGAGGTTCTTGACGTAGGAGTCCACTTCGGTCTGGATGACTTCATCCCCGTTATGCTTGGCGTTGAGAATCGCCCATTGCTCCTTCGCGGCACCAATGCACATGAGGTTCGTGATGCAGGCTTCTCTCTCCTGTTGCTTCTTCCACCAGCTTTGTCCGTGGGGCTCCGTCACAGGACGAAGCGGTCCTGGGCATCCTGCCTGAAGCAGACAAGAAAGGATGAGGGCGCACAGAATTGCCGAGGAAAGTGCAGATTTGTGCGCTCTCATGGTCTTCTCCAAGTAAGGGACGACCCCCGCCTTTTGGCCCTCGTGAGCCGGCTTTGGCTAACCCGGCTGCGACCGGTATGGGGGCGGACGACAGGGGATTTTCTTCCGAGGTTTTTTGGTTTTTCCCTGTTGTCCGCCCACCTCCCGGCTCATCTTTGTCGCCTGCGCGATGCAGGCGTGAAGAAAGGAGGGTGAAACGCGCAGCGGAAGCATCAAAATCCATGCCAGGCAGACCGAGACTTCCCGAACAAACGGGTGCGGCCACGTTTGAGTGGTTCCTCCCGGGATGCCCATGCTTGTCTCTCCGTCCCCACGCTCGCCTCGTTTCGCACCGAATCCCTCCCCGCCGGGCTTCAGCCGGCGGCCATACTTAGACACGGGCTTCAGCCCGTGGGATTGTGACGCGACCGGTTTCTGCCGGAGCAGGCTTCAGCCTGGCTTCTCGATGGGGGGATTCATCCATATCGCCCCTCATACGTAGCCACACCCGAAAAAACGATTCCCTTGCCTTCCCTGAGTTCGCGTGAGAAAATCATTCATCGCGGGCGCGGACGGTGGCAAGTCATTGGACGTGACACGTCCGCGAGCAATGACAAGGAGATGAAAAGACGATGCCAATAAAAGGGAGAGTGAGGGTCGGGATTATCGGGTCCCGGTTTGAGGCGGATATTCAGGCGGATTCGTTTCGGATGATGCCGGATGAGGCGGAAGTAGTCGCCGTCGCCTCGCCGACGCCGGGCAATGCGGCAAAACTCGCCGAAAAGTACGGCATCCCGCGCGTGTTCACGGACTATAAGCAGATGCTCGCGGAGAACGACATCGAGATGGTAACGATCGCGGCGCCAAACTACCTTCACGCGCAGATGACCGTTGACGCCGCCAATGCAGGCAAACACGTGGTCTGTGAGAAGCCCCTGTGCATGACGCTGGAAGAAGCGGACTTGATGATCGAGACGTGTCGCCGAAAAGGCGTGCTCTTGATGTATGCGGAAGAGCTGTTCTTTACGCCCAAGTACGTCAGGGCTAAGAGGATGGCGGATGACGGAGCCTTCGGCAAGGTCTATCTGGTCAAACAGAGCGAGAAGCACTTCGGTCCGCATGCGCAATGGTTCTGGGATGTCGAGTTGTCCGGCGGCGGCGTGTTCATGGACATGGGCTGTCACGGCATTGCCTTCTGCTATTGGTTCCTCGGTCGCCCGGAGATCAAGACCGTGTACTGTCAGATGGCCACATACGTTCATCGCGACAAGACCAAAGGGGAGGACAATTCCATCTGCATCATCGAGTTCGCCAACGGCGCCATCGGACTGGTCGAGGACAGTTGGGCGCGACGCGGCGGGATGGAGGACCGCATCGAGGTTTACGGCGAGGGCGGGGTCACGTACGCCGACCTGCACATGGGGAACGCTCTGCCAACGTTCAGCGAATACGGATACGGTTATGCCGTGGAAAAGGCGCCCAGCACGAAGGGGTGGACGTACCCTGTCTTCGAGGAACTCTGGAATTACGGTTTTCCGCAGGAGATGCACCATTTTGCCCGGTGTGTCCGCGGCAAAGAGGAACCACAGGCAACCGGTGAAGACGGACGCATCGTGCAGGAGGTTCTGTACGCCGGTTACAAGTCGGCGGGCACAGGCTCGAAAGTCAAACTGCCTTTCCGGCCCAAGGGCATCAAGAAGCCCATTGACCTCTGGTTGAACACTTTGTCGCGGAAGTGAACCGAACGTTCGGCGCCCTGCGGGGTGCCTGGCCGGTGGCGGTCTCCGTTTTTTGCACCGGTATCTCATTTCTGGAGTGCTCCGTGTGGCAGGTATTCATGTAAGAATCCTATCTGACGGCGAAATCCGGGACATACACGAAGCCGCTCTTCTCATCCTCCGCGATGCGGGAGTTATGGTCCACCACGAAGGTGTACTAAAACTTCTCGCTGAGGCCGGCGCCCAGGTGGAGCGACAGCGCAAGATCGCGCGTTTTCCCGAACAGTTGGTCATGGACTGCGTTGCGCGTGCTGGCAAGAAGTACGTTCTGTACGGTCGTGATCCGGCTCGCACGGCTCGGTTTGGCTACAGTGACCTCGCGTTGATGTCCAGCCCCGGCCAGCGCGCATGGATTGACTCTCAAACCGGCCAGCTTCGTCCAGCCACCATGCAGGACCTGCGGGACGCGATTCGCATGGGCGATGCCTTGCCCAACATCACCATCGTCGGCTCAATGGCTCAACCGGCGGAGTTGTCTGAGAATGACCGCGAAGTGGTCCTCACTGCGGAGTTGGTGAAAAACACGGGCAAGCCGACACGGACCTGGGTTCATAACGGTCGCACAGCTCGTTACGTTTTGGAGATCTACCGGGCTATTGCTGGCGACGACGGCGCGCTGCGTGCGCGTCCAATGGTGGAAGCATTTCTGGAGCCGATTAGCCCGCTCCAGTTGCCGCGAGATGGGTTAGATGTCCTGATTGAGTTTGTGCGGGCGGGTCAGCCAGCGAGCATTGGCCCCATGGCGATGGCGTCTGGAACGGCGCCGGCGACCCTCGCGGGAACGCTGGCTCAGGAAAACGCGGAAATCCTCGCCGGAGTTGTCATTACTCAAATCCTTGAGCCGGGCACACCGGTAACGTATGGCGGAATCCCTCACATCATGGACCCGCGAACGAGCATCTGTTCGTTCGGCTCTCCGGAGCAGGCGCTGATGGCCGTGGCCATGGTGCAGATGGGGCGCTTCTATGGTTTCCCCGTGTACATCAACGTCGGCCTCACCGACTCAAAGGTTCTCGACGTGCAAGCGGGCATCGAAAAGGCGAGCACGATGGTCTTAGGGGCTTTAGCCGGGGCGGATACCTTCGGGCATGCGGGTATCTGCGGAACCGACCACGGCGCCGGCCTTGCCTGGCTGGCGGTTGACGATGCAATCATGGGCTATGTGAAGCGCATCGTTCGCGGCTTCCAGGTCAACCCTGAGACCATCGCCGCCGATCTGGTCAGGATGGTCGGTCCCGCTGGCAGTTATCTCGCTGAGGAGCATACGGTAAAACACTTCCGCGAGGAGCTCTGGCTGCCCGGTCGCGCATGGACGAGGGAAACGTGGGACCTCTGGGAGGCACAAGGGCGCACCTCAATGGCCGACCGCATCTTAGAAGAGGTCAGTCACATTCTGGCGACGCATAAGTCCGAGCTGATGGATGAAGCTCTGGCTCAGGAAATTGACCGCATCGTCGAATGCGCAAAGCGTGAGCTGGGATAATCGCCGCGCCATAATTACCCGCCTCGGGACGCCTTCTTGTGGCTCAGTCTGTCCAAGAGACCTGATTCCCGGTCCCGCCGGTTTTCTCTCATGCCGATCAACGCCCTTCCGAGTCTCAAGCGTTAGGACCCAAGGGGTGCTTTTTTCGCAGTCGGTTTACACGGGACCCCAGAGGGTATCTGGGATGCCATCAAAACGGAAGTAAGGCGGGCTCTCGCTTGCTTTGTTCGGGAAAAGACTTCGGGCAGGCGATAGAGGAGCAAAACGAAAGTGGATTGACAGAAACAGAAGCTTGGCGCAATATTTAATTGTGGTTGATTCTGTGTGCAGCCACGACGCAGAGAAGCTGGACCCCCAGAAGCGAAAATACGATGTCAAGCACGACTCTTCCCATTTTGGCACATCACCTTACGTCCCCTGTCTTTTTCGTTACATTTCTTGTGGCAGGTCTGTCCGCGGGGCTCCGGAAATTGTGCGGACCCGCGCCGGGGACCTGCTCGACTGTCTGCCCACAGGATGAGTTTCCTGGTGTGAAACACGAGAAACGCCGGGGAAAAAAAGAAAGGAAGGGACATGAAAAAGGTGCTGGGTTGGGCAAGCGTGGTGCTCGGCATGGTCTTTTCGTGCGAAGCCTCGTGCGAGACATGGTATGTTGACGGCTCGCTTTCGGCGTCGGGGGACGGGACGAGTTGGGCAACCGCATTCAAAACGATTCAGCAGGGGATTGACGCGGCATCCTATGGCGACGAGGTGATTGTCGAGGAGGGGACCTATTTCGAGAACGTTGATTTCAAGGGGAAGAACATCCTCTTGCGGAGCACGGACCCCACCGATTCAGAGGTCGTTCGAAGAACGGTTGTTGATGGCAATCAGTTGGCGTCCGCTGTCACTTTCTCAGGTTCGGAAACCGAAGAGTGCATCCTGTCCGGTTTCACAATCCGCAATGGAAAGGCGGTGTACGGCGGGGGTATCTACAGCGCCATAGCGAAAGACCACCGCACTCGTGTCACCATTGAGAATAACATCATCGTCAGCAATATGGCCCAGTACGGCGCAGGGGTGGCTTATTGCGACGGGACTATCCGCAACAATCTGATCCAGGGCAACTCGGCTGAGTACTGGGGGGGTGGGTTATTCAACTGTCAAGGCGTTGTGGAGCGCAACACGATCAAGGGAAATTCCTCGAGCGAGGGGGGCGGCTTGTCTTATTGCCAGGGGGCAATCCGAAACAATACGGTCACCTGGAACTTTGCCGGGAATAACGGCGGCGGGCTGAGCCACTGTACGGCCAGCGGGGGTATCATCGAGAACAATATTATCGCACAGAACGCTGCCCGGTGGGCGGGAGGGGGCTTGTTTTCGTGCCAGGTTCAGATACGCAACAATACCATCACCGGGAATTCGGCACGGGACGGCGGTGGAATGGCCCAATGCACGAGCGGCGCCATAACGAGTTGCATCGTTTGGGGAAACCTCGCGCCGAATGGCCCGAATCTCATTTATTGCTCCGAGCCGAGCTACTCGTGTGTCGGGGGACGGGAAGGAGGCATCGGCAATATCTCCGCCAGCCCGCACTTTGTGGATGCATCGGCGGGCGATTACCACCTGAGAAGCTGGTCGCCATGCATTGACGCGGGTGACCCGGCCTTGGATTTCTCGAACGAGCCGCAGCCTAACGGCGGAAGAATCAACATGGGGGCTTATGGGAACACACCGGAAGCTGCCTCCGCTGGCGAAGATAGCGACGGGGATGCTCTGCCGGACGAATGGGAGATGCTCGTCTTCGGCAGCCTTGTTTCGGGCAAGGATGATGACACAGACGGCGACGGGAGGTCGAACCTTCAGGAATACTATGACGGAACAGACCCCACATGGGCGGGCCCATGGTACGTGGACGGATCGGTCCCGACCTCCGGCGACGGCACATCCTGGCAACCCGCCTTCACGACGATTCAGGAGGGGATTGACGCAACGTGGGAGCGTGAGACTGTCATCGTGGCTCCCGGGACCTACGAGGAGAACATCCGTTTCAAAGGCAAGAACATCAAGCTGCGGAGCACGGATCCTCTCGATCCGGGCATAGTGGCCCAGACCGTCATTGACGGAGGGGATGCGGGTTCCGTGGTGACGTTTGTTGGGAACGAAACGGCAGAGTGCGTGCTTTCCGGTTTCACGATCCAGGCCGGGTACGCTAACACACCTCCCAACGAACGCGGCGGCGGGATTTGCGGCGGCTACGAGGCGTTCCGTACGGAAGCTGTAATTGAGAATAACGTGATCACGGATAACTGGGCGTGGGACGGCGGGGGGATCGTCTATTGTGGCGGCATCATCCGAAACAACATCATCACCGGCAACTCGACTCAGGATGACGGCGCCGGGATTCACCGGTGCAGCGGTCTCATCATCAGCAACCGGATTTTCGGCAACTCCGCGGGCGACCACGGTGGGGGAATCGCGAAATCCGATGCCACAATCAAAAACAACTTCATCTGCAACAACACCGCGCTCGACGAGGGAGGCGGCCTCCGTGGCTGCACTGCGTTCATTCTCAGCAATACGATTTTCGGGAACATGGCCCGCTACGGCGACGCGATGGCACGTTGTGAGGGCGTGATTCGCGACTGTATCATCTGGGGCGGAGCGCGGCACGGCGTCCAGCTTTTGGAGTGCAGCATGCCCACCTACTCGTGCATTGACCGCTGGAGGCGCGGCGGCGAAGGGAATATCTCAGAGGACCCCTACTTCGTGGACGCCGCGAATGGCGACTATCATTTGCAGACGTGGTCTCCCTGCATTGACGCGGGTCATCCGGATTCTCCCTTCTCGAACGAACCGGACCCGAACGGAAACCGGATCGACATGGGGGCCTACGGCAACACCGCAGAGGCAACATCCAAATCGCTTGACACCGACGACGATGCGATGCCTGACGATTGGGAGCAGCAGATGTTCGGCGATTTGTCCGAGGAAGGAACGGACGACGCGGATGGGGATAGTCTGTCGAACGCCAGTGAGTATCGCAAGGGGCTGAACCCGACAGTGGCGCTCCCGCGGGCCTCATGGTACGTAAGAGGCTCTGTCCCAGTATCCGGTGATGGGACGGCGCCAGCGACGGCGTTTAAGACGATCCAGGAAGGAATAGATGCCGCCACGGATGGCGATACTGTCATTGTCTCGCCCGGCATTTATGTGGAGAACATTGAGTTCAACGGAAAGAACATTGTCCTCCGCAGCACGGACCCGAGCAATCCCAGCATTGTCGCCAGCACCATCATTGAGGGGGCGCAACTTGATTCCGTTGTCGCGTTCCTCGGCTCGGAAGACGAAACCTGCGAGCTGGCCGGCTTCACGATTCGCGACGGCAGTGGAGTTGACGGCGGCGGCATCTGCGGAGGGATGGAAGAAGAAGGAACGCACGCTGCAATCCGCAACAACCACATCGTCGGCAACGAGGCGATAGGTTCCTGGAACGAGCAACAGCAGCGGTGGGAGCAGGGCTTCGGCGGTGGGATTGCCTTCTGCAACGGGCTCATCGCCGAAAACACCATCAGCGACAACTGGTGCAGATACGACGGGGGCGGGCATTACGGTTGCGACGGTCCTATCCAGAACAACACGATTTTCTTCAACTGGGCGGAGCGGACGGGGGGCGGTCTCCAGGACTGCGACGGAACTGTCCAGAACAACCTTATCGCGGAAAACTACGCAGGGGGCAATGGGGGAGGACTGTCTGGCTGCGATGGCGCTGTCCAGAACAACACCATCGTGGACAACTTTGCCGCGGGCGCAGGGGGCGGACTGGCATATTGCT
>JAUYEE010000009.1 GCA_030691545.1 bacterium
TCTCCCCTCCTTTCCCTTTCAAGCCCAAAATCTCCTGTCCTGAATCGCTCCAACCCTCATCCCTGCCTGCGTACTGCCCTTACACCCACCAATTCTCTCCCCGTCCGACCCTTCCAAATCAAAACCTTCGGAATCGCTGCCAGTTGCCTGGCATGCTTGACAAATGGGCAGGGCTATGTTATAGTGTTGCCAGAAGATTGGAAATAGCGGGGCGGTCATCGCGCGATGTCTTTCAGGACGCGATCCCCCGCGGTTGCCACTGAGAAGAGAACAGGGCAGGCCTTTTCGTGCGACGAAAGGTCTGCCCTTTTGTTTTCGACGGACGACGAAGGACGGATGGCTAAGGACGAGGACAGAGAAGAATGGGAGCGTTGCAGAGGGGACTTCCTGTATTTCGCAGAGAAGTACCTGTGGATTGTCAACCGGCAGCGGCAGCCGCAAACACTGGCTCTGAACCCCGTGCAGCGCCTGTATCACGGGCAGAAATCTCCTTTCGACATCGTTCTCAAGGCGAGGAAAGTCGGCATCTCGACATACAAGGGGGCGGAGTTCTTTCACGAGACGATTTTCGTGCCGAACACCAACAGCACGGTGATCGCGCACGACCTGGACACGACGATTGACCTCTTCGAGCGGGTCAAACTCTTCTTCGAGCGCCTTCCGGATTTTCTCAGACCGAAAGTAAAGCGGAACAACCGCCGGGAACTGGTCTTCACGGAGACGCCCTTTGGGGAGACCTTGAACTCGCGGTATGTCGTGGGGACAGCCGGGAACTACGAGTTCGGCAGGGGAAAGGACATAGACAACCTGCATCTCTCGGAGTACGCGTTTTTCCCGAAGCCGGAGAAAATCAAGATGGGCGCCATGCAGGCGCTTCGCGAAGGCGGCAAAATCTGCATCGAGTCCACCGCGAACGGGTTCAACGACTTTCGGGATGAATGGGAGCGAGCCAAGCAAGGAGAAAGCCGGTTCAAGGCGCATTTCTTCCCCTGGCATTCGGACGAGACCTACCGAATCGGGTTGCTCGAGGGAGAAGACTTGGAGCTCTCGTTGGAAGAAGAGGCACTACGACGGGCCTATTCGCTCGCACCGGAACAAATCAAATGGATGCGCCAGAGGAAACGCGAACTGAGGGGGAAGTTCCCGCAGGAGTTTCCGTCAAATGACGCGGAAGCCTTTCTATCATCAGGGAGGCCGGTCTTCGACACGGAGATTCTGAAACGGTTACTGACGAAGCTCGAGGCGAACAGGCCGATAGAAATCCGGGAATCGGGCGACCTGAAGATATGGAAAAAGCCGGCCTTCGGGAAAGAGTATGTCGCGGGCGTGGACTGCGCGGAAGGACTTCCAGACGGCGACTACGACTGCTGCGTGGTGCTTGATAAGGAGACGTGGGAAGAAATGGCGGAGTTACACGGTCGCTGGCCAGCGCACGTTTTTGCGAAGAAATGCGCGGACCTCTGCAAGGAGTATGATGAGGCGATTCTGGCGGTGGAGAGGAACAACCACGGACATAGCGTCCTGAACACGCTGCGGAATCAGTTGGGCTATCCCTACCTCTACCATCACCAGGGTTACGACCACAGAGGGACTCGCGCGATCCTGGGCTGGGACACCAACAGCAAATCGAAACCCGTGATGATAGATGGATTGGATGAGGCCGTCCGCGAGCGCCTGATTATCATCCATGATCCCGAGTTCGTACGCGAATGTCTTACCTACGTCTATGACGACAAGGGAGGGACAGGCGCCCAGGCGGGCTGCCGCGACGACCGGGTCATCGCGCGAGCGATCGCCCTCCAGGTGGCAAAAACCACAGGCAGCGTGTGCAAGATGTCGTCCATGCCCGGCGTCTGAAGATTGACAAGCAAAAGAGTTGACTCGCCTGCAAAGAATTGAGACAATCACGCCTAGGGGCAATCCCCGGTGATTGGCCCACAGAATGAAAGTGTGAGGAAATGTCGGCAGGCATCGAACAATTCACGGCGCTCTCCATTCAATCCGCCCTGTTTGTTCATGGACTGGATTTCTCGGACCCCTTGTCCATGGCGCAGGGCGTACGGCACTCAGCCGGAGGCGTCTTCGACGG
Source organism: bacterium (assembly GCA_030691545.1). GTDB lineage: Bacteria > Auribacterota > JABMQX01 > JABMQX01 > JABMQX01 > JAUYEE01. Next base: position 2,090 of record JAUYEE010000009.1, read on the forward strand.
GCAGCCCGGGGTTTTCCCGGTTCCTCCGAATGCCCCGCCGGGTGTGCCGAGAATCGTGTTAGCCGATAGGGCGAACCGGTACCAGTGCAAGCTATCCGCAGGGAGGGTGGACCTTGTTTTCGATGGCAGCAAGGGGAAGCCGGACAGCGTCGGAATCATCTGGGACGGATACTGCACCCTGTTACGGCAGCTCGCGGAATACTTCAAGAAGAAGAAGCCGACGCGGGTGTGGCGGTTGGGGTTAGTGATGCACCTGTTCAAGGTGCTCGACAAAAGCGCGAACGCGCACATTCAGAACGCGTATCTGAAGGACGACCGGTTTCAAAGCCCCGACGAGGTCCAACTGAACGTTCTCAACCGGGAGGACATGGGTCCGTTCCACATCAACCGGTGGCTGCGGCTCAGGAGCATGCGGAAGAAAGAGGACCCGAATGACGACCGCGGGTTTGGGATCGAGATTGACATCAATACCCCCGCCGAGGAGAACAACGACTTTTCCGAGGAGGAGATTGCCGCCTTTTTTGAATCCGCCTACCAGCACATCGCGCTGAACGACATGCGGCTGGTGGATATCGGATAACTGGAGCAGCTTGAACCCAGGCTAAGAAAAGGCCACTACTCGAGTCCGGGCAGCGTGGTTTGTTCCCCCTCTTCGGAGTTCTGCCTGGGGGCTTTGTTGAAGGTCACGTTTACTTCTCTCGAAGGGGGATAATCTATTCCTTTTCCGGCAAGGAGCTCCGCAATCGTCAGGACCTGCACCCTCGGATAGCGTTTCCCCCAGCCGGGCGACTCGTAGAAACCCGCCGTAGCGGCCTCGGTGCGCATTGCCTGGGTCGCCTCCTCGAGCAAGATCAAAACCCCAATGTTCGCCTCTTCCCGGTCCACAACGCCCCGCAGGTCGCGCACATGCGCGACGGTCGCGTGTCCGGCTTTAACCTGAAGGACGATCTGCTTGGTCTTTCCCCCTTTCGCCTCGTCGTGGAAATAGAGCCTCCCGTCAATGCCCCTGTCCGCCCCTTTCTTCTGCTCCGCCGGTCTCGCCCCCATCAAGCCGAGCGCCCACCACTGGAATTGATAGGGGTCCTGCTTCGCCAAAGCCTCCGCATCGGGCACGGAGACAGGCTCGCCGACCACGTCGTAGGCCACTCGCTTCCTAAAGGCGTCCCGAAGGCGGTGCTTCACGAGAGTAATGGCGAGGTGGGTGATGTCAATGCCGATCCAGCGGCGTTTGAGACGCTGCGCCACAACCACCGTGGTTCCACAGCCGCAGAACGGGTCCAAAACAGTGTCTTTCTCGTTGCTGCTGGCCGCGATGATGCGCTCCAGGAGCGCCTCCGGCTTCTGCGTCGGGTAGCCGAGCCGCTCACCGCCGCTCTTGGTCATGCGGATGTCAGTCCAGATGTTCTGCACCGGTTTGCCCTTCCGCTCATCAAGGTAAGACTTAACGTATGGCGTGCCCGTAGCGCTGTAGTAAGTCCGACCCTCAGCCTCCATGCGGTCAACCTCATCCTGACTGAAGCGCCAATGGGTCCCCTCGGGCGGCTCCATCGGTTTGCCTTTGAAGATGCGCGCAGGCCCCTGCCCGGCGGCCGTCATCGTGTTCGGCCAAAACAATCGCCCGTTGTTCTCGTCTTTGTAGCGGTAGCGTTCGGCGATGTATTCTTCGTCGTACTCGAGGTATTGCGTTCTCCAAGTGTAATCACCCGACTTCGTATAGAACAGGATCGTGTCGCTCACGCGACCCCAGCGGCGTGCGTCGCTGTGTGCTCCCGTCCTTTGCCAAACGATTTCATTGCGGAAGTTTGCCGGTCCAAAAACCGCGTCCATGAGGATCCTGAGATGCGCGCCGGCGGTGGAATCGCAGTGAAGGTAAATGGAGCCGGTGTCTTTCAGGACGCGGCGCAGTTCCAGCAGACGCGGAGCCATCATGGAAAGGTACGCGAGCATATCGTTCTCCCCGAAGACCATGCGAAACGCCTGCATAGCTCTCGACACATGATCAGGCCCCTTTTCCACAATGTCCTGGTAGGCTTCGGCTGATTCTCGGTCCCAGCGCCATGTGTCCTCGAACGCCTTGATCTGCGCCTTCGACCGCGAACCGTTCTGCTCCTGAAAAAGGACGTTGTAGTCCTGGTTGCTCTTGAACGGCGGGTCGAGGTAAACGAGGTCCACCGATTCATCCTTCACGTAACGGCGAAGGATGTCGAGGTTGTCGCCGTAATAGAGTTTGTTCTCCGCCATTGGTTCCGCCCCCCACGCCAATCCGGACCTGGGAATTTGCTTCTCACCCAATGATACACAAAAGTCTCCCGCGCGCGGTAGAAAAAGTATCCGGCAAGGAGCCGGGGAATCTATTGACAAATGACTGGTGTTCTGGTATAGTGTTGCCAAATAGTTAAGAGGGCGGTGTGCGCCCTTCTGCCACTGAGAAGAGAACAGGGCAGGCTGTCCACTGTTTGCGGTATCCAGCATACAGAAGGCAGCCTGCCTTTTGTTTTGGAATAAGGAACCGCAGAGGGCGCAGAGAACTCAAAGGGAGAGAACGGCGAGAGAAGAGGCGTTCTCCGCGTTCTCTGCGTGCTCTGCGGTGAAAGAACGAGAGGAGAAAAGTGATGGGGAGCTTTGTGGAACGAACGTATGGGATGTATGACGAATTCCGTGGTTGGTGGAATTTCTACCTGGACAGCTACGAGGGAGGGGATGATTACCTTCGGGCGAATTACCTGTATCGGCACGTCAAGGAGGACGAGTCCGACTTTCGAGACAGAATCCAGCGGTCGTACTACTACAACTTCTGCCGGACGGTTGTGGACACGTACGTCGCCCACATTTTTCGCAAAGCCAACGCGATCTACCGACGGAGCGACGACACGGGCGATTACGAGCGGTTTCTGTCCGATGTTGACGCCCGCGGCAACACCATGAACGTCTTTATGCAGGAGCAGGTCGCTCCCGCGGCGCAGATTTTTGGGCAAGTTTTCGTCGTCGTGGATAAGCCGAAGTTCAAGGGGGAGCTGAAATCGAAGGCGGAGGAAAGGGAGAAGGGGATACGCCCCTACCTTGTAGCGGTGGACCCAAGGGACGTGGTTGACTTCCAGTTCGACTCGCGAGGGAATGTCCTCTGGGTGAGAATGCGGGAGGTTCGTGAGCGGCCGTCCGACCCGTTCTATAAGTCGAATGCTTCCGACGAGGAAGAATATGTTTGCAGGACGTGGACGAGAGAAGGATGGTTTCTGCATGACGCGGAAGGGAACCTGATTGAGGCAGATAAACACGCTCTCGGGCGCGTGCCGGTCGTGATCGTGTATAACGTCGAGAGCCGGAAGTATCCGGGGTTCGGGGTATCCGCACTTTCGGACATTGCGCCGATCAATCGCTCCATCTA
>JAUYEE010000041.1 GCA_030691545.1 bacterium
ATACTGTACTGGTGACTTTTGGTGCTGCCCTCTGTGGATGTTTGGTGTCACGCCGATTTGCCAGTTCGCAGAAAAGGGTCTGAGCGATGCTTACGAAAGTCGTCGTGCGGAACTTCAAGCGATTCAGGGACGTCGAGATAGAGCTCGGCAGTCCTGTGCTTTTCATTGGTCCGAACAATTATGGTAAGACGACCGCATTGCAGGCGCTTGCTTTATGGGATGTTGGTCTCAAGCGTTGGAACGAAAAGCGGAAGGGGCAAAAGGTCCCGGAGAAACGGCCGGGTGTCACTATCAACCGGCGGGACCTTGTCTCGCTTCCCATTTCCGCGGCGAATCTGCTGTGGAAGGACCTGCATGTCAGAGACGTCCGCACGATTGACGGCAAACCGAAGACCAAGAACGTCCGGATAGACATCATCGTCGAGGGCGTGACCGGCGACAAGAGTTGGAAGTGCGGCCTGGAGTTCGACTACGCCAACGAGGAATCCTTTTATTGCCGACCTCTCCGCGAGACCGAGGAAAAGAATCCCCCTCGAATGGCTATCCCTGCTCAAGCGGAGAGCGGCCAGATTGCCTTTCTTCCGCCGATGTCCGGACTTGCAGCAAATGAGTCGCGGCTGGATGCCGGAGCCATAGGCGTGCGCATCGGTGAAGGCAGGACAGCGGAAGTCCTTCGCAATCTCTGCCTCAAGGTTTTCACCGAGAACCGTGGACGCTGGACCGAAATAGTGGAGAAAATTCGGTCGCTTTTCGGATCAGAGCTCCATGAGCCCCAGTACATCCCCGAGCGAGGTGAGATCGTCATGAGCTACACGGAAAGGGGGACTCGTCTGGACCTCTCCTGCTCGGGAAGAGGACTCCAGCAGACTCTTCTGCTTCTCGCTTACATGTATGCAAATCCCGGCGCCGTTCTGCTGCTCGACGAGCCGGACGCTCATCTTGAAGTTCTGCGACAGCGTCAGGTTTATCAGTTGCTGACCGACGTTGCCACGGAGAACAACAGCCAAGTCATCGCAGCCAGTCACTCCGAGGTGTTGCTGAGAGAAGCCGCTGAACGCGATGTCGTCGTGGCCTTTTTGGGCAAGCCGCACCGCATCAACAATCGGGGCAGCCAGGTTTACAAGGCTCTGAGGGAGATTGGATTCGAGGACTACTACTTTGCAGAGCAGACGGGATGGGTACTCTACCTGGAAGGCTCAACTGATCTGGCGATCCTTCAGTCCTTAGCCCGGACAATGAAACATGAGGCGGCCTGCAAGGCTCTCGAGCGGCCGTTTCTCCATTGCGTCCGGAATGAACCGGGGCGAGTACAAAGACACTTCTTTGCTCTTCAGGAGGCTGTGCCGGGTCTGGTCGGCATCGCGATCTTTGACCGCCTCGACAAGAAGTTACCTACTGATTGGGGACAAAGAGGAATGAGAGGCTTCATGTGGAAGCAGAGGGAACTTGAGAACTACCTGTGCTATCCGGAGACGTTCGAGGCTTATGCCAAAGCAACTGAGGCCGAGGCAATAGACGAGAGCGACATCGATGCTCTCTTAGCCAAGGGTGAATCCGACAGGCGCATGGCGGCGATGGCCGATGCCGTGCACAAGATGGAGGAGGCGCTCGCGACGACGGAGAGAGGATCGCCTTGGGATGGGAACATGAAGGTGAGTGAGTTTTTCCTGACGCCCCTCTTTAAGAGGTACTTCGAAAAACTCGGGCTGCCAAACCTCATGGAAAAGAAGAACTTCCACGAGCTGGCGTCTTTCGTTCCAGCAGAGAGAATAGACCCGGAAATAAGGTCGGTCTTGGACGGAATCGCGGATGTCGCGGAGAGAGCGAAGCCTCAAGGCGACGTGGAATGAAAAGGGTCCGGCGGGGACAGCCTCGAGGAGGTCAAGCGAAACTGCCGGGGATACGTGGAATATTTATCCGGTCTGTAATCCGTTGCCAGTCGTGGAATTAGAACGCGGGTAACGAATTCTGGGAACGGATTGCCCTTTTCCGTCGTCATTATTCCTGTGCGTTTTTATCCCCCATCGCCCAGTATGGCGTTGACAGAGGACAGAAGGCGTGGCATATTAGTGGTGAAGGAGTGGGGGAAAGGGGCGGGTGCGTTTTGCATCGCATAATTACGGTACAGGCGACCGTCAGGGCGGATGGAACGGCGCGTCGCCATTGTCCCGAAACTAAGAAAGCAACTCTTTCCTTGCCAATCACTTAGCAGAGTGGAGGTAGCTTTTCATGGGCAAAAAGAAGCTTCTGGTAATCATCGGCGTGTTGGTGGCGGTGAACTTCATCGTCGGGATGAGCGTTCTCGGAAAGCTCTCGGAATCCGAGAGCGATAGCAAGGCTCTGGAGAAACTTGACCTCATTCCACAGGCGATTTCCATCATCCGCAACAACTATGTGGATGCTGTGGACACGGAGAAGTTGGTCTACGGAGCCCTTCGCGGAATGGCGGACGCGCTCGACCTGCACAGCCAGTTCATGGACATCCCGGATGTGAAAAACTTAGAGGTGGACACCAGCGGCACCTTCGGGGGACTCGGGATTGAGATTACGAAAAGAGAGGGTTTTGTAACCGTCGTGTCCGCCATTTTCGGCACCCCCGCTTACAAGAAGGGGCTTATGGCGGGCGACCGAATCGTCAAGATAGATGACGAAACCCTCCACAACCCGGACCTCAATGATGTGGTCTCGAAACTCAGGGGAGAACCGGGAACAGACGTGGTGCTCACCGTTCTGCGGGGGCAGGGGACGATTAAGACCTTTACCCTCACCCGCGCCATCATCAAGGTCCCAAGCATCGTCGAGTCGAAGGTCCTCGAAGATTCCATCGGCTACGTCAAGGTGACGCAATTCCAGGAAGGCACCCCCCTGGAACTCCACGAGCGTTTGAACGACCTGGAGCAGCAGGGAATAGACTCGTTGATCCTTGACCTGCGGGACAATCCGGGCGGGCTGCTGGTGTCGGCAGTGAAGGTCGCGGACCTCTTTCTGCCGGGGGGGCACGTTATCGTCTCGACGAAAGGGAGGCAGCGCACCCAGAGCCAGACGTTCACTTCCGAGGACCCCGGCACCCACAAAATGTACCCCATGGCTGTCCTGATCAACAATGCCAGCGCAAGCGGCTCCGAGATCGTCGCGGGCGCCATCAAGGACCTCAAACGAGGTGTGGTCATCGGAGATAGGAGTTATGGCAAAGGATCCGTGCAGACCATCCTGCGGCTTGGTCAGGGCCTCGCCATCCGGCTGACGACGGCGAAGTATTACACGCCCAACGGGACAAGCATTCAGGATATCGGGGTGGAACCCAATGTTACGGTCAAGGTCACTCTTGAGGAGGAAATGCAAAGGAGGTTGCAGAAGTACAAGACAATGGAAGAAGCCCTCGGCGAGGAAAAAGAGAAGCCAGAGGAAGAAACGGAGAAGCCGTCTGCCAAAGAGGAAACCTTGCCTCTCACGGAGAAGGAACTGGAGGAGTTGACCGGAAAGAAGCCGGAGAAGGAGGAATTTGTGGATCAGCCCTTGCAGCGGGCAATTGAAATCCTGAAGGCACTGAAGGCTGTCGGTGTGGACAAGGTCGCTTCTCTGGCCCCGGGAAAAGCTGTGGAACCAAGCCCAGAAGAAAAGGGCGAATGAACTCCCTCCCCGGTCGGAGTGGAGACCCGCCATGGTTGACCGAGAAAGCGGCGATGGGAGCACAGCACCAGCCGCCGGGAGGTGAAATTTCAGATTCTTCCGTTTAAGCCGCACTCGGAGAAGGAACGGACTCGCAGCGTGCCGTTCAATAACGATAGTACGGCCCGGACGCCTAAGCGGAGGGCCGTACTTCGTTTCGGATTGATTTGGCCGGTCGTCGCCAGTTTCGTCTCAGGTTGCGCGACAGAGACACCGCGGGTCCTCCCCGAACCGGCTGCCTCCTTTCCCGCTGAACCATCACCCCCGAAGGCCCTGATTGCTATCATCATTGACGACGTGGGGCATAACGAGAGAGCCCTGCCAGACGCGATAGCGCTCACGGCGCCGGTTGCCTTCGCAATACTCCCCGGACTTCCGAGGAGCGAGCGGCTCGCTGAGACGCTGTCCCGTGGCGGATTCGAAATCATGCTCCATCAGCCGATGGAGCCGGCGAGCGACAACATGGACCCGGGTCCCGGCTGCATTGATGCCGCAATGACGCCCCAGCAGATTGAAGCCGTCCTCGCCCGAAACCTCGAGCAAATCCCCCTCGCCCGGGGAGTCAACAACCACATGGGTTCGAAAGCCACTGCCTCTCCCCAGGTGATGGAAGTCGTCCTCCAGTTTCTCGCGGGAAGGGGGCTGTTCTTCGTTGACAGTCTGACGACCTCAAGCTCCGTGTGCAAGAAAGTCGCCGACCGGAGCGGCATTCTTATCGCGGTGAGGGACGTCTTCCTCGACAATGTGTTGACTCGCGAGCACATCTCCGGACAGCTCCAGAAGCTCAGGCGGCTCGCACTGAAGAACGGCCAAGCCATCGGAGTTGGCCACTTCCACCCCCTGACGCTCCGCACCATCGAGGAACTTGCCCCATCTGTGGAGGAAGAGGGCGTCGAGTTTGTTTTCGTCTCGGAAGTCATTCACAGGATGCAGGACAAGCCAACCGGGGAGAATGTTGGCGTCCTCAGGGAAGAAAACGGGTCCCCGATGGACGGGAACGGCGATACCGGTCGCCTTCTTGACGGAGACCAAAGCCGTGGGATGCCCTTGCGTTCACCCCCGCCATCCCGCCCGCGCGGCAGATGACAATATAGAATCCACTTTGAGAGTACTCGCCGCTTTCTCGACGGTCACCCGCCATAACACGAAACAGGCCCCCGGTCCAGAATGCGGTTGACACATTTGCCATAAGGTCAGTATTGTACTGCTACTTTCCCAACGGAGGGCAAAGATACCCGAGGGCCTTGTGATGGTCAGGATAGCCGATAGATTCGCCGACTGCGCCACGCGCAGATGTCGCTGCCGGAACCGACCGCACGTATCGAGACGGGCCGAGGCGCCTCAACGAAGCGCGCGGCTTCGTTTCTTCGCCGAGGAGGCGCGGGCAGCGGCGTTCATTTGAGATCACCTTTTTCATCAGGAGTATAAGCGGTGGGCACAGGTGATAGGGCCGCGAGACAGCAAGACACGCCGAGAAAATCTGGCATCGAAGTTGTCGGCGACGTGCCGTGGGGCACGCACTTCTGCCAGTTCTACCAGACGAGCGAAGACCTGGTCGAGATAGTCATCCCTTACATCGGGGAAGGCCTTGCGGCCAACGAGTTCTGCATGTGGGTCACGTCGGGGCCACTTTCGGTCGAGCAAGCAGAGGCGGCACTGCGGGCCGCGGTCCCGAGCCTGGACGAGTACGCGGCCCGGGGCCAGATTGAGATTCTTGACTACCGCCAATGGTACATCAAGAACGGAAAGTTCGAGCCCGACCGGATGCTTCAGAACTGGGTGGACAAAGTTGGGGAAGCTCTGAAAAAGGGCTTTGCGGGCCTGCGCCTGTGCGGCGACACCTTCTGGCTGAGACATGCCGACTGGGACGGTTTCGCTCGTTACGAGGAGACGGTCAACTCGGTCATCGGCCGCTACCGGATGCTCGCGCTGTGCACCTACTCGCCGGAGATGTGCCGCGCCACGGAGATCATGGACGTGGTCGCCAACCATAGGTTTGCCCTTATCAAGCGCGCGGGCAACTGGGAGGTTTTCGCGTGCGTCGAGTGCAAGAAGGCCGGGCAGTCGCTGTGCGAATCGGAGGAGAAGTTCCAGATTGTCGCAGAGAATACCTACGACTTCGAGTTCTGGCTCGATCCGGAAAGCAAGTACATCTATGCCTCGCCCTCCTGCGAGCGGATAACCGGACATAAGCCCGAGGAGTTCCTCGCCGACCCAAGCCTCAGGTCCCGCATCGTTCATCCTGACGACCGGCCTCGGCTGCTTGAGCACAGCAAAGAAGAGAAGGAGAATCGGGTCGCGGCAGAAATCGAGCATCGGATCGTGCGGCCCGATGGTTCGGAGCGCTGGGTGCATCACGTGTGCCTGCCGGTCTTTGACCGCGGCGGCAAGTTCCTCGGCACGCGCGGCTCCAATCGCGACATCACCGAACGCAAGCGGGCCGAGGAGGCGGTCGCGCAGGCCAGAGACGAATGGGAAAGGACGTTCAACACGGTGCCGGACCTTGTGGCTATTCTTGACCGGGAGCACCGGATTCTCCGCGTGAACAGGGCGATGGCCGACCGTCTCGGAGTGACGCCCGAGCAGGCCGTGGGGCTGCACTGCTACAAAGCCGTCCACGGGACACCCGAACCGCCGGACTTCTGCCCGCATTCCCTCACGTCCCAGGACGGCAAGGAACACGTGGCCGAAGTTCACGAGCCCCGTCTCGGTGGCGACTTCCTGGTTAGTACGACGCCCATGTGCGACGCACAGGGAAGGCTCATCGGGAGCATCCACGTCGCCCGCGACATCACCCAGCACAAGCGGGCCGAGGCGCAGCTCAGTTATCTGGCCTCCTTCCCCACGCTCAACCCACTCCCTGTCGTCGAGTTGGATTCGTCCGGAGCGGTCAGCTACGCCAACCCGGCAGCCGAGCATCTCTTTCCCACCCTTGGGCCGGCTCATCCGTTCCTTGCCGGCCTCGACAGCTTGCTGCCTGGCCTGAGGGAAGGAGCCCCACAGACCTTCAGCCGCGAGGTTACCGCGGACGGGCGCGACTACCTGGAGTCCCTGTTTTACGTCCAGGATACCGGCAAGGTACGAATCTACGGATTAGACATCACCGAGCGCAAGCAGGCCGAGGAGGCGCTGCACAAGGAAAAGGCCATTTCCGACACAACCATAGAAAGCCTGCCGGGCATTTTTTATCTCTTTGACTCCGAAGGGCGATTCCTGAAATGGAACAAGAATTTCGAGCGGGTTTCAGGATATACCGCGGAAGAACTCTCAACGATGCATCCTTCCAGTTTTTTCGTGGGCGACGATCTTCAACTTGTAGAACAGAGAGTCCGTGAAGTCTTTACGAGGGGAGAATCATGGGCAGAGGCGGAATTCGTTTCAAAAGACGGGCACAAAACTCCCTATTTTTTCACCGGTCTGTTGACGACAATTGGGAATGTCAATTGCCTCATCGGGATGGGAATAGACATAACGGAGCGAAGGAAGATCGAAGCCGCTCTGCGCGAAGCAAGGGATGGATTAGAAAAGCGGGTTCACGAACGAACCGCGGAACTGACAAGAATCAACGAAATTCTGGAGGCACAAATTGCCGAGCGAAAGCGGGCCGAGGAGGGCGCACGGACCGAGCGCCAGAGGCTTTATGACGTGCTGGAGACCCTGCCGGTGTACGTCGTGCTGCTCTCCGAGGACTATCACGTGCCCTTTGCCAACCGCTTTTTCCGGGAGCGCTTCGGCGAATCCCACGGCAAGCGGTGCTTCGAGTACCTCTTCGGGCGCACCGAACCGTGCGAGATCTGCGAGAGCTATACCGCTCTCAAGACCAACGGCCCTCACCGCTGGGAATGGACCGGCCCGGACGGCCGCAACTACGACATCTACGATTTCCCATTTACCGACTCCGACGGCGCCCGCATGATTCTCGAGATGGGCATTGACATTACGGAGGTCAAACGAGCCCAGGAGGCGCTGAAGCGAAAGGAGGAGGGTCTGGCAGAAGCCCAACGGATCGCGCATCTGGGGAACTGGGATTGGAACATCGTCACGAACGGACTGAGCTGGTCCGATGAGGTTTATCGTATCTTCGGGCTGGAGCCGCAGGAATTCGGGGCCACCTACGATGCATTCTTAGAGTCGGTTCATCTCGAAGACCGGCAGTCGCTGAACGAGGCGGTGAACCGGTCTTTAGCGGACCCGAACGTGCATTACAGCATCGAGCATCGGGTCATTTGGCCCGACGGGACGCAGCGGGTAGTCCACGAGCGCGGGGAGGTGACTTTCGACGAGAAAGGCAAACCGATCCGCATGATCGGGACCGTGCACGACATTACCGAGCGGAAGCAGGCCGAGGAAGCGCTGCGGCGGTCGAAGGACTTCCTCCAAACGGTCATTGATGGCATTCCCGACCCGACGATGGTGATCGGAACGGACTATCGGGTTCTCCTGGCGAACCGCGGAGCCCAGACCTTGGCCGGAGGAGACCCGGTTCAAGAGGGGCGGCGGTGCTTTCAAGTGCTCCATCATCGCGAGGCGCCCTGCGCCGAGACAGCCGATTATTGTCCGCTGGAGATCGTGATCCGGACCAGGAAGCCGGCGCTGGTGATGCACAAGCATTACAACGAAAATGGCGATGAAATCGTCGTGGAAGCCAATGCGGCCCCGATCCTGGATGCGTCCGGCGAGGTGATCCAGATCGTCAAATCGTGCCGTGACGTGAGCGAGAGACTGCGCACGGAAGAGGAGATGAGAAGACTGCGGGAGGAACTGGCGCACGTGGCGCGGGTGACCACCATGGGGGAGTTAGCGGCATCCCTCGCGCACGAGCTGAATCAACCACTCACCGCCATCTCGAGCAACGCCAGCGCGGCACAGCGCTTCATAGATAGAACCCCGCCGAACCTGGACGAAGTTCGCGAGGCGCTGGAGGACATCGTCAAAGATGGTCACAGGGCGGGAGGGGTGATTCGGCGTCTCCGGGCGCTCCTGAAGAAAGGGGAACTGGAACGAACGCCCCTGGACATCAACGGGATTGTCGAGGAGATCGTTTCGCTGCTGTACAGCGAGGCGGTGGTAAAAGGGGTGAATATGAGAATGGACTTGCAAAGAGAATTGCCGCTCGTGCTGGGCGATCGGATTCAGATTCAGCAAGTCCTCATGAATTTGATGATGAACGGGATGGAGTCCATGGCCGAGGTGGGGGCCGAATCGCGGAAACTGGTTGTCACGACCAGCCCGCACGACGGCAACGCCGTTCTGGTGTCCATCCAGGATGCCGGGCTGGGGCTGGACGAGGAGAACATGGCGAAGCTCTTCACTCCCTTCTTCACGACGAAAGCCGAAGGGATGGGCATGGGCCTTGCCATTGCCCGCTCGATTGTCGAAGCACACGGCGGGAGACTCTGGGCGACAAATAACCCCGACCGCGGAGCGACCTTTCATTTCACGCTGCCAGTCAGTTAGGAGGAATGCGTATGAAAGCCGCCGAGCCGATCGTGTTCGTTGTGGATGACGATGCCTCCGTCTGCAAAGCCCTGGACCGATTGATCCGATCGGTAGGATTGAAGGCGGAGACTTTCCCCTCCGCGAAGGATTTCTTGCGTCGGGAGCCCCACAACGGCCCGTCGTGTCTCGTGCTCGACATTCGCATGCCCGGTTTGAGCGGCCTTGACCTCCAGAGGGAATTGGCCGCCAAGGACTACTCCATTCCCATCATCTTCATCACCGGCCACGGCGACATCCCCATGAGCGTCCAGGCCATGAAGGCCGGCGCCGTGGATTTTCTCCCCAAACCCTTCAGCGACCAGGAGCTCCTCGATGCCATCCACGCAGCGCTGGAAAAGGACACGCTCGCCAGAGAGGAACGGGCGGAGCTTTCCAACATCCAGCGTCGCATCGGTTCCCTCACCCCGCGCGAGCATGAGGTTTTTGTCCGGGTGGTCACCGGCATGCTCAATAAGCAAATCGCCTGGGAACTCGGCGCCAGCGAGAAAACCATTAAGGTGCACCGTGCTCGCGTCATGGAAAAGATGGGCGTCCAATCGGTCGCGGAACTGGTTCATCTCGCCGAGAAAGCGGGGATCCCTACGCCTAAAGTCTAACCTCCATTGGACTAAGGTCCAATTTACACCCCTTTTTCCCCTGCACTATCCTTCCGCCATGATAACTGAATAGGCGTGTCTTTAGTTCTTTCCGCGCCCTGACTCATCGCACTCATTTCGTCCCGCACGACATATCCGAAAGGGGCCCGCTCCATTGAAAGTCGGACTACAAAAAACAAGCCAAACCTGGGAAACCTGCCTGACAGGAACACGCGCGGTTGTCTTTGTCGTGGACGACGACGAATCGGTCCGCGGGTCGCTGAAACGATTGATCCGGTCGCTGGGGCTTGCGGTGGAGACGTTCGCTTCGGCGGAAGATTTTCTGAGCTCTCCTCATCGCCTCGCCGCGGATTGCCTGATCTTAGATATTCGTATGCCGGGGATGAGCGGCATTGACATCCAGCAGCGATTGGCTCAAGCGGGCTCTCGAATCCCGATCATCTTCATCAGTGCTCACGATGACCAGGAGGCGCGCTTGCGCGCGATGAAAGGCGGAGCGGTCGCCTTTCTTCAGAAGCCCTTCGAGGAGGAAGACCTCCTTGAGGCAATCTGTGCTGCCCTCCGCTGCCGGAGGGCCCGGAGGCAATAAGGGGAAGACACGTGAGACGAGAGCTTCTCCTGGGTATTGTGCCGAGGGCGTATAGACATGGGGCCAAGGTCCAATTGCGGTGCTCTTTTGAATCTGGTTTATTGATTCGCGTGATTGCGATTTCTCCGCCAGGAAGGGAGTTGGTGATGAAAACCGAAACAAGTCGTGAAGGTGGCTGCTCGATGAAAGCGCTCAGAGGATCAGCCCTTGTCAGGAGTCTTCGCGGAGGGAGCGGCCCGAACGGCTTGCGATTGAGACGTCAAGCATTGGTTTGCTGCTTGATACACCATCCATAAACACGATTGCTCGGAGCCTCGAATCATGGAAACTGCGGTAATGGAAGTAACGAGCGAGAAGGCAAAGCGAGAGGAGTTCGAGCGAGTCGCTTTGGTTAACCAGGACATCCTGTACAACAACGCCCAGCGAATGACCGGAAACCAGCCCGACGCCGACGACCTGGTCCAGGAGACGTTCCTACGGGCTTACCGGTTCTTCGACAAGTTCGAGCCGGGGACAAACTGCAAGGCGTGGCTTTTCAAGATTATGAAGAACAGCCTCATCAACAGATTCCGGAAGAGGGCGAGGCAGCGGCCCACCATTAGTTTTCAGGAAACCGAGAGGTCCCTCGGCGTGGAATACGACTTCCCCGCTCAAGTCTATGACCGCGAGTTGGACCCGGACCTCGATGGACTCGTCGAGGACGACATCAAGGAAGCGTTGGAGTTGTTGCCCATTGAGTTCCGGATGGCGGTGATTCTTTCGGACATATCGGGCTTCAGTTACCGCGAAATCGCCGAAATTATGGATTGTCCCGTCGGGACCGTGCGTTCCCGACTGTCCCGCGCCAGGGCCGCGTTGCGGAAAAACCTCTACCAAGCGGCGGTGAACAGAGGGATCTTTCGAACCAGCGCCCCTTCGGAACTTTGTCTCACAACGGCATGAACCGTCGAAATCCACGCGTTCGTCAACAATGAGATGATGCGGCCGTACCCCGCCCGGCCCATGCCGCCGATGCCGATGCCCATGCACTAACGTCCCATGACCCACGGGTGAGATCGAGAAGGGCCGCCCCCGGGGCGGCCCTTCCTCTTTCACCCCAAATCCCCCCCCCGGAGCTGCAATCGGGCTCTGTTGCCCTGTGATGAGCTGTGGTATGATGTGCCCGCTGAATTTTGAGACGCAGCGAAAGGCGCAAGGAGCAGTCATTGCCCGGAGTGTCCGTGAGCGAGACAGGTCCCTTCGATTTCGACACGCCGCGATGGTACGCGGTTTACACGAAAAGCCGGCATGAGAAGCGGGTGCATCAGCATCTGGTGCCGAAGATGGAAGAGGTGTTTCTTCCTCTGACGAAGGTGTGGAGCCGGCGGAAAGACCGACGGGTGAAGTTCGACAAGCCGCTTCTTCCGGGGTATTTGTTCATCCGGGAGGCGCTGTCGCCGGCGAAGCGGCTGACGGTTCTCCAGACGTTCGGCGTCGTGCGCATCCTCAGCTCGAAAGGGGGCGAGCAGGCTCTGCCGGAGCCCATTCCCGAGGAACAAATCGAGTCCCTGAAAATCCTCGTGGCAGCGCGACAGGAAATCCATCCGTGCGATTCCCTGAGCCTGGGAGAAGAGGTCGAGGTCATCGCGGGCCCGTTCATGGGCGCCCGTGGAAAACTCACGCAAATCAACCCAAAACAGAGTCGTCTCGTCGTGTCCATAGACCTGATCAACCAGGCCGTGGCGGTTGATATAGACGTGCGCGATGTCGAGAAGGTGAAGAGCTGAACCCGGCGGGTGCGACGCAGAAGGGAAATCCATCGCCCTGGTGAGCAATATGCCGAGCAGCATGGGCATCGCGAGACGGTAAACCTGATCCTGGAGGAAGAAAGATATGCTTGCTGCGGTCCTTGAAGGCGTTCGGAAAATGGTCCTGAAAGAAGTCC
>JAUYEE010000082.1 GCA_030691545.1 bacterium
AACCTCCTTGCTCAATATACCTATCACGTGCCTCACCCATCATCATACCACCCCTGCTCTACTTATGGAACCCCAAAAACCACTTTTCGGCTGAATTTCTAGGCCGAAGACATCCAGAGGTACGAGGTGCTGTTCACGACCGCCAGAAGGTGAATCGCACGAGATTTGTGAGTTCGAGGAACGCCTCAATGGATCGCATCAATCCGCCCAGAACATGCGATCCGGCGAACCTCAACCCTCACCAGCCAAGTTTGCCGTCAGGCGATTTGTAACTGCCCGGCGGACTCAGTGGGAGGTCGGCACAGATGTTGAGAGGCAAGGAATCGGGCGGGAAGGTTTGGGGCGGTGGTTTGAGCGGCTTTCCAGTTATCGGGGAGGAGTTCCTCGAGGCGGTTCATGGGGTGGGCGCTGATGCGGTCGAAGATATCGCGGAGGTATGTGAACGGGTTGATCTCGAGTCGTTTGCACGTCGCGATGAAGCTGGTGAGGATGGCGGCGGTTCGCCCGCCGTTGTCGCTGCCACGATGCCTTAGACGTGCTGGACAAAGCGGTGATGACCAAACCGGTCAACTACGTGGTGGACATGGACATCGAGAAGTTCTTCGACACCATAGAGCACGGGTGGATGATGGAGTGCCTCAAGCAGAGGGTCGCAGACAGAAGTCTTTTAAGACTGATTGCTCGATTCCTCAAGGCAGGGGTGCTGGAAGAAGGGAAGTATCTGGAGACCGATAGGGGGACGCCTCAGGGAGGAGTCCTCAGCCCTCTTTTAGCCAACATCTACCTCCACTACGTACTGGACGTGTGGTTTGACAAGAAGGTCAACAAGATGCTGAAGGGATACGCCTGCTTGATACGTTATGCGGACGATTTCGTGGTGTGCTTTCAGGCGGAACGCGAGGCAAAAGCCTTTGGCGAGATGCTGCGAGAGCGACTGAAGAAGTTCGGACTGCGCGTATCGGAGAGCAAATCCCGCATCCTCGAATTTGGACGGTACGTCTGGGAGAAGGCGCGGAGAGAGGGGAAGAAGGTAGAGACCTTCGACTTTCTCGGCTTCACCCACTACTGCGACAAGACCCGGCGAGGCTTTTTCAAGCTTGGGCGAAAGACCTCGAGCAAGAAGTTCCGGCAGAAGGCGAAAGAGTTGAATCAATGGCTGAAAAAGGTGCGAAACGTCGCCAAGCTAAAAGAATGGTGGCCCGTCCTGAAGATGAAACTGACGGGCCACTATCGCTACTACGGCGTCAGCGGCAACTACCCCGCCTTGAGGCTGTACTACACCCTGGCGTCGAAGCTCGCCTACAAGTGGATCAATCGCCGGAGTCAGAAGAAAAGCTACACTTTTGCGAAGTACCTCCGACTCCTGGCGTTCGACCCGCTGCCGAAGCCACGCATCCACCACTCCCTGTTCACTCTGTCCTCGTTGCGAGGATGCGTTACCGAAGAGCCGTATGCGGGAAATCCGCACGTACGGTTCTGTGAGGGACATTAACCGAAAGGAGGTCATAATGTCTACTCGACAACGTGTCAGTTTTCTTATCTTCGCGGGTCTGCTGTGGCTCGCTGGCTTCGACGTTATGTCCTATGCGGCAACGATTACGTGGACAAACGCCCATTTAGGCGGCGCCACGCTCGCCGTGGATTCACGGGGCGAGCCGCTGTGGGGGACCAGCGAGTTCGGCGCACAACAGGACCTGTCATTGGGGGCGCTCGTGCAGCTCTGGAAAGCGGTCGGGGAAATTGACGACCCAGCCGGCAATCCCGATGCCTACCGCGACCTCAACTGGCACGTTGACGATATTTTTCTCGACGAGACTCACATTGGATTCGGCACGTGGAGTTACGCGAACGGCGGCTGGTCCCGTCGCGGCGACTACCGACTCAACGAAAACGACATTTTCTATGTGAGAGCCTACAACGTGTCGAAGCCGGATTTCGCCTCCACTCCCATTATGGAGCGGGAGCTCACGATTCGCAACCGCGAGGGCGAGATCGTGTTCGAGAGGGCGAGAGGGATCAGCGTGCAAACTTATTTCTTCGACAACCTCCAAACGCGCCCCATCCCGGAGCCATCCGCGCTGCTCATCGTGCTTCCCGCGATGGCCCTCGCCGGTATGAAGAGGAAGAAGGCGCGCCTTCGGGTGGAGCGAAAGCAGGAGGTGTCGTAGGGGCTCACTCACGGGCGGCGGCGAGGTACAGGGTGGGGTCTGGGGACGGCAAATATGGAACCGCCCTGGCCGTGAGAGATCGCGAAACTGCGGCTCGGGAAGTAACTGCATGGTCGTAGCACCGCTGTTTGCGCCTGCGCGGGCAGGCAGATGGACGCAGATGAACGCGGATCGCGATGCGGATTGCTTTTCGCTGCCGTCCGGAGCGTGGGGACGGTCTTACACTGTCCACCCAAGAGTGAAGGCTTACATGGTGTTGCTTCTCACACTGGAACGCGGCCTTCGCCCTGCTCCTGCTCGACCTCGAGGGGACGGCTTTCTCCGGCGAGACGGGAAGTAGCAAGAAGCGATTGACGGAGAGTCTCGGCAAGAGAGTCCATCTGCGAGTCGCTGGCGTCTTTGGGGCAAGAGACTGGCTCGCCGAAGGCGTAGGTCATTTTGCCAAATGGCAGGGTGAGGATGAAGCCGTCCCAGGTCTTGAGGATTCTGTATCGGGAAGACCGGTAGCTGACGGGGATGATGGGGATGCCAGTGAGGCGGGCGAGGGCGATGGTTCCAGGCTGGATGCTGTACCTCGGGCCTTGCGGACCATCCGGTGTAATAATGCAGTCCATGCTCTGGCGGATTCTTCTGACCAGCGCCTTGAACGCTTCTGAGCCGCCGCGCGTTGATGACCCACGAACAATGTACGGGCGAAAGAGCTTCAACGCCCGGACGAAGTACTCGCCGTCTCTGCTGGAACTGATCAGCGCGACAATGTCCTTCATGCCGAAGAGGCGGCGGTAGATGTAGGGAATCATCATCAGGCGGTTATGCCAAAAGGCGAAGATGGCGCAGCCGTGTTTGGCAAAGACGATGTGGACCGCACGGAGATTGACGACGCGAGTCCTCTGCGTGGCGCCGACAAATTTCAACAAGAGATAGCCCACCCACGGCAGGACGCTCAGGAGAAGTCTTTCCGTCAGTTTCATGTGTCACCGGTTCGGCCTCACCACAATGACACAGAGGCCAAAAGACAGAATCGAATGAACCTTTGTGCCTTTGTGGTTCACGACCTCAGGCGTCCTTGAACTGCATGTCGTAGAGCTTCTTGTAAGGCCCGCCCTGTTGAAGCAGGTCGCGGTGGGCACCCTTCTGCACAATCCTCCCGTTTTCGAGAACGATGATGGTGTCGGCGTTGAGCACGGTCGAGAGGCGGTGCGCGATAACTAAAACAGTCCTTCCTGCCATAAGCCGGTTGATGGCGCCCTGCACGAGGCGCTCCGATTCCGTGTCGAGGGCGGAAGTTGCCTCGTCGAGGATGAGAATTGCCGGGTCCTTCAGAATTGCCCGGGCGATGGCGATGCGCTGCCTCTCCCCACCGGAAAGCTTGATGCCCCTCTCGCCGACAGGCGTCTCGTAGCCCTCCGAGAGAGCGGAGATGAAGCCGTGCGCGTTGGCTGCCTTAGCGGCTTCGACAATCTGAGGCATCGGCGTCTCGGGTCGCCCATACGCGATGTTCGCAGAGACGCTATCGTTGAACAGAATGACCTCCTGGCTGACAATCGCCATCTGCTCCCGAAGAGATGCGGTCGTTGCATTCCGGATGTCCACGCCGTCAATCGTGATGGACCCGTTCCCCGGGTCGTAGAATCGCAAAAGCAGATTGAAGAGGGTCGTTTTGCCGGCTCCGCTCGGCCCCACGAACGCCACTACTTGCCCCCGCCTGACCTCGAAGGAGACATCTTTCAGAACAAGCTCGTTGTCGTAAGCGAAGTTGACGCCGTTGCAGCACAGGCTATTGCTCATCCGCGGTATGGGCACGGCCTGTGGCGACTCGACCACCGTCGGTTGCGTGTCGAGAATCGAGAAAATGCGTTCGGCTGCGGCCGTGCCCATCTGGAGATGGTTGTTGACCTGGCCGAGCTTCCTTGTCGGGTCGTAAAGAAGAAATATGCCGGTGCAGAACCCAAAGATGTACACGAGATCCATTTTGAACACCTCCCCGCCGAGGATAAGGGTCGCCGCGACCGAAATGGCGCCGACGGACTCGATCATGGGGCGGACGAGGGCAAACGATCGCACGAGCCTGACACCCATGCTGAACACCTTGCTGTTTTCCTTCTGGAATCTCTCTATCTCGTATTTCTCCATTCCGAAAGCTCGTACGACACGAATCCCCGAGAAGGTCTCCTGGATGATTGCCGTGAGATTGGCGAGGAGGGATTGGATTCTGCCGGACTTACTCCGTATTCTTCTCCCCAGGCTCATCAGCGGTAGAAAGATCAGGGGGAAGACCACGAAAACGATAAGGGCGAGCCTCCACTCCATCGCGAACACAACGACCAGCATGAAAAGGATGCTCACAGGTTGAAGGAAAATGTCGGTCACAACCTGGGAGACGGCTTGCTCCACGACGAGGATATCGTTCGTGATACGAGAGATCAGCTCACCGGTGCGCGCCCTTGAAAAGAAGCCGACGGAGAGGGAATGGAAGTGACTGTAAAGCTGGTCGCGGAGGTCGGTGACGACCCGCTTTCCAACCCATTCCATCAGGTATTTCTGCAGGAAGACAAAGGCTCCTCGGAAGAAAAAGATAATAAGGACGGCTATACCCAGATGCCAGGGCTTCCACTCTCTGACATCTAAGGCGGAGCGGGCGAAAGAGCGGATCAGGTCCAGTCCCTTCAGTTTCCGTTGTTCTTCCAGCGCGGCTTTCTCAGGGACCTTCTGTGCGTCTCCGGCCCTTGGGGTCTCTATTTGCGCGTACTTGCCCTGCAACGTCTTGCCCGTTGTGACCGCCATGAAGGGAAGGAGGGCATTGACCAAGGCGTAACACCCCATGGCGACCAATGCCAGGATGACTTTCCCCCGGTAGGGCGAGGCGTAGCTCAGAAGTCGGCGTATGGGACCCGTCTGCTTCAACCGCGCTTCCTTTGATGCGTCTTTTCTTGTCCGAGAACGTCGAGAATGACGCGGGCGGCTCTCTCCGGCGCCCCCGGCGGCCCAAGTTTCGCCCTGACCTCGGAGAGTTCCTCCCGGACAGTCTTGTTAAGCCCGGAATCGGTCAGGAATCGAACAATTTCATCGGCAATTGCCTCCGGGCGGGCCCGATGCTGGACGAATTCAGGCGCAATGATTTTCCCGGCGACGATGTTGATCAGACCGATGTTGCGAATCGTCACCAGGCACCTGGCTATAAGATACGTCAGCCGGGACACCCTGTAAATGACCACGAGTGGAACACCCAGGCAGCCTGTTTCCAGGGTCGCCGTCCCGGAGGAGACAATGGCCGCGTCGGAGGCGTTCACAGCATCGTACGTGGCGTCGTCGAGGATTCGGATCGGGGCCGAGATGCGACGTTCCTCAAGTAACCGTCGGCATTCGCGTGCCAATTCCTGCGAGGCCGCCGGAAGGAGAAACTCGGTCCCCTCGAGCGTCCGGCTGATGCGTTCGGCGGTCTTCCCCATCAACGGGACGTGGCGGCGAACCTCATTGAGCCGGCTGCCAGGTAACAGAGCCACCACCTTCGCCTCGAGAGGGATTCCCTCCCTTTGCCGAAATTCTTCCCGGGATACTGACGGCTGCAGCACGTCCGCAAGGGGATGTCCCACGTACGTCACGCTGATTCCCGCCTCATCGTATATGGGGACCTCAAAGTCAAAGACCACAATCATGTGGTCTATGAGCTTTCGCATTTTCCGGATGCGGTTTCGCCCCCACGCCCAGATTTGCGGGCTGACGAAGTAGATGACCGTGATACCCAGCGACTTCAACGCGGATGCCAGGCGGAGATTGAAACCGGGGTAGTCCACCAGAAGCACAGCGTCCGGCTTCCGCTGCCGGGCAATCTCCACGAGAAAGCGAAAGAGCCGCCGGAACTTGAGATAACTCTTCAGAACCTCCGTGAATCCGACGACAGCCAGCCCGGTGATGTCTTTTAGAATCTCCGCCCCGCTGCGCGCCATTTTCTCTCCCCCTACTCCGAACACCTCTATCGAGGGCGAGAGCTGCCTGAGGGATGCGATGATTCGGGACGCGTGGAAATCGCCGGACTTCTCCCCGGCAATGACCATGAGTTTTTTCGCGGTCATGCGGCGGCGTTCCTTGCCCGAATTTCTCGGGTGATTTCCATGGCAATCTCGAGGGCGAGCTTCCCCTGTTCCGCGGAGACCGCCGGCCGCGAGCCGGTTCGGATGGAATCGAAGAAGGACTCCAGCTCCAACTTGAGGGGTTCGGCTCTCTCCGTGGGCACGGGAGCGCTCGTAATTCCACCATCCGCTTTCCGGTAGATCAGCCCTGCTTGCTTCACGTAGTCGAGGGAGATGTACGCGTCTCGCTGAAAGACCCGGATTTTGCGCATGTTGTCCGCGCTGACTCGGCTTGCCGTGACGTTCGCGATGCAGCCCCGGCGGAACTCGATGCGCGCGTTGGCAATGTCCTCGCTGTCGCTGAGAACGTTCACCCCCACAGCGGAGATGCTTTTAATCTCATCGTTCACGAGCGTCAGGATGATGTCTATGTCGTGAATCATCAGGTCGAGAACCACTCCAACGTCGCATCCTCTCGGATTATACCGGGAAAGGCGATGGCACTCGATAAAACGCGGTTCCTTTAGCAGCCCTGCGAGCGCCTTGATCGCCGGGTTGAATCGCTCGACGTGCCCGATTTGAAGCACCTTCTGCTTCTCGTTCGCCAGACGGATGAGGTCCTCGGCTTCCTCGACGCTCGACGCCATCGGCTTTTCTAAGAACACATCCTTGCCGTGAGAGAGGAAGTAGCGAGCGATCTCATGATGCGTGATGGTCGGCGTGGCGACGCTCACCGCATCCACGTGCGGGATGATTTCCCAGTAGTCGGTGAAAGGCGGGGCGTTCCATTCTTTTGCCACCTCCCGGGCCGTCTCGGAGGAGGCGTCCACTACGGCAGCGAGAACGACGCCCGGCAGCTCTCTGCAAATTCGCACGTGCTGCCGGCCATGATGCCCCACTCCCACGACGCCGACCCTTATTTCTTCCACGACTTTTTCACCCCCGATGGCTGGAGAACTTCGCTCAGTTGCCTTCTCAACCCTTCGCTGCGAAACGAGCAGTCTTTGTTCCCGACGCGGATGTAGAAGAAGTCATTGCCAATCTCAACCTTGAGGCTCTGGCTTTCGCTGAAGAAGAGTTCCAGCTCTCCCACTTTTTCCGAGGGACGAAATTCGATGACCTCTCCCGTCAGGATGTTGTGCAGCATCAGGTCGAGCTCGCTGGTGTGCTTCGCGAGGTCAAATCGTATAGGCACCCCCTGCCGCTTTTTCATCTCGATCGCTTTTCGCAGTTGCTCAATCTCCTGAGGATTGGGCAATTTGTCGGGCCCGATGAACTTCACGACGCTGCGCACGCGAAACCGGTCGCGGATCACCGCACTGACCTTGGCCACGCGGATGGGGGCGTTCATGGGGACTCCGTTACTGACAAGGAATCGGTAAATGGGCCCCCTGTCTTCTGTCCTGGCGGACCGGGTGGCAGTGACGGCACCCCATGCCGGATTCCACGCAAGCGCCACTGCCGCTACAGCCACGGACGCCGCCAGAATTGTTCGCAGGAAGCCCGACGGCTGCCCGCTGTTGTGTAAAGCCGGGTGTGTCATCGTCTCACCTTCAGCGGTTAGTCTGTCCACATCATGGAAAAGGTTTCTTGACCCGGTTCGTATTGTAGTCCTCGTGCTGGCCCCTGTCCAGCGTCAAGTGCCGGAAGGTGCCGCTCTACTGTAGCGGCATGGCTTATTGCGCCCTTACAGGGCTTGGATGATTTGATTCGATTGGGACCCAGGGCGTTGCCCTGGGCTATGACATTGCGCCCTTTCAGGGCTTAGGTCAGGAGAATATGCCAAGCCCCAACGGGGCGAAATACCTTAGCCCAGGGCAACGCCCTGGGAACGCCGTGCCGCCCAGCCCCCGAAAGCCCTGTAAGGGCGTAATAGAGGGTCCATCCACGCCGCGCTGCCACTGCGCACTGCGAGGGGCCTCGGGCCACTGCCACTGAAGCGGAGCCACACCCGTGCCGGAGGGGCGCCTTCATGTCGGGGGCATTATTGCGCTGTCACAGGGCTGGTGCGGAAAGGGGCGCTCGTGCCTGAGCGCGGCGACCCCCTGGCCGCGGGCAGGCTGGGTTCTGTTATCGCTGCCCTTTCAGGGCGTCGCCTGGGGGCGGACACCACCGCCACCGAAACACAGCCACGCGCATTGCGGAGGGCGGCTCGATTCTTGCTTTTTCAGTTGTTTGTGTGTGGGGAGAAGGCGCAGGCAACAGGGAGACGCAGAGATGGAGTGCGGCAATCGGAGGCTCGACGAAATCGAGGGCAGCAGCATGAGCATAGCCGCACGACAAGCCCTGTTAGCCGAAGAAACAACGGGAGTTACGGCCATTGGGCCGGTGTGCGAACGAGGCACGAACGCGGTCGAATGACCGTTCCACCGATCCCGCAAGACGAGGGAAATGAGTCCCTCGACGCCCCATCCCCGCTGCGAAGATTCACCCAGTGTAGCGGCACCATTCATCAGGAGAACGCGGAACATGAACGAGAACAGACAGCCTTTCGGTCCTGCCTTGACCCGTCAGAAAGCTCCAAGAAAGCCCAACCCGGAAAAAACCGTAGCCGTTTTGCTCGGCATCCTTCTTTGCCTCACAGTCGTCTCCGTTCTGGGCGGCGTCGAAACAGGCATCCTCGCTTACCAGGGAGTCGTGGTCACCGCAATTGCGTGGCTGACTTACCGGTATTCGAAGTCGGCCGAGAGCATCGCCAAAGCCTCTCTCAACCTCGCACCCACGGCTTCGGAGCAACGACTTCTCCCGATGCCCCCGCAAACCGCCGAGGATAAGTTGCTGTTGTGTGAGATTCTGGAAGAGTTGGGAAAAGCCGAAGCCACTCGCAGACCCCCCTTTGACCTCTCCGCATGGGAGCGCAACGAGCACAGACTTCGCTCCAGGAAAACGCTCAGAGAGGCGGAGATCGAGAATATCGCGTCCTGCTACGCCCGCCTCGCCAAGGAGAATGAGGAGATGAGCCGCTGGCGGGAGTTGGAGTCTCGGCTCAACGGGCTGGTGGACTGTGTAAAGAGGCGCACAATCTCTCTGACGCTCAGCGCGATGGAAAATGGGAACCTTGCCGCCATTCACGCAGCGACCTCCGCGCTCGAAGGGTACCTTGGCCAACCCCGCAAAGTGGGGCGCAATTCTCGGGACGCTACGACACGCCGAGAACCGCTTCGCCCGACACAAAGTCGGCTTGCCGTGTCATCGTTTGGACATTTCAGTTAGCGTTGTCACATCTCAATTTCGTCGCGGAAACCGGGCAAAATGGTCTCCGGCTTTATCGTGAGACGCTTCCGCTTCTCTGGCTGGCCAGGATACGTTGTTAAAACGTCGCCTGAAATGTTGACGGGGGGGCGCGGGCGTTGCTGCATGTAAACACAATCACGAGGAATCGCAAAGTCGCCCAGGTTGCAAGTTGGCTGCTGCACGTTACTTGCTGCAACACTTATAGATGGCCCGCAAGTTGCTCCCCACCTGACGCCGGGGTCCTACAAGAGGTTCATTGTTTCCTTCTCGCCACTTGTTCCGCGAAGCATGTTCCGACTGGGTGCGTCTTTCTCTGCGACCGGCCGGAGACGACTTCGCGCACATGAGGCGAGACGCCCTGCCGAAAGGAGGTCTAAGAAAACGATGAGGCAGACGAAGGCAAAAGCTACAGTTTCCTTCCTTCTGGCGACGGCTGCGCTGGTGACAGTCTGGTTTTCCACGCAGCGCGCCGTTGCCGGACCCACGCTGGTCCTTCCCGAGGACGCCGTCTATATGAAATCCTGGAGAACGGGGGAGAGCTACTGGTGGACGTACCTCTACGATTTCCCTCCCGGCGAGTACGATGTCGGCGAGGGATACTACATTGGCTGGTGCGTGGACGAGGGGCATTACATCAACCCGGGTCGGGAATACTATCCCGTTACCCTGTACTCAAGCTATGACCCGAACATGCCCGCATACTTCCAGGACCCTGACTGGGACAAGGTCAATTACATCGTCAACAACAAGCAGGGCGCCTGGGACGACGTGCAAGAGGCCATCTGGCATTTCATCAACGGTTCCATCGGCGGGTTGTACGGTGGAACGGACCCGGATGTGTGGGCGATGATCAACGCCGCCAACGCCAACGGGGAGGGCTTCGAGCCGGGTTGCGGCCAATCTATCGCCGTTTTGTGCGATGCCGGCGAAGGGATCCAGCACACATTCATCGAGGTGAACCAGCCTGTCCCCGAAGCGTCAACACTGTTGTTGTTCGGCTCGGGAGCATCGGGACTGCTGTTTTACATCAGGAGGAAACGCCCACTGAGAACGTAGTCATTCTGTCTGTCTCTGCCATGCGGCGCGCCATCCGGCCGCCAGCAGCTCTGGCGCGAGGGACCGCATGGCGATTTCACGCCATGAGAAAAACGTAAGCGGAGAATCCCTGCGCTTACGTGCCCTCGGGCTCTCTCGTCGCCGGTCATGATGTGTGGGCTTGGGGAATGGGGAAGCTGCGGACGTGCGTCGGGCTTCCCCATTGTTCTTCTTTGTGGGTACAGCACGCTTTTCGGCGAGCGCGGCGTCTCGTAGCTTCGTCGGAAGTGTCTGTCTCTTGTCAGACTGTGAATGCCCTTGAGCGCCTGCGACCGATAATGCCTACTACCGTGACTCCCCTTGCTCCCGGCGCCCCCTCCCTCGGCGATGATTGCCTCAGCTTTTCCCAAGCCGCTCAGTTCAACTCCTTTCGTCTGCAATGCTCACACAAATCTTGTTCTGGCAGGCGGCCGCTTGGGAGCCGGGGCAGTCCGGACGCAGCGCTATTACAAACGGAGGTGAAATTTGCGGTCTGTTGTTCTATCCTGTTTGCTTGTCTGGAACCCCGACAGGAGTCGGTGCGGCTTGTAAAGAACACAGGAGTCTGAAAGAACTCCGGGCAGAGTGTGAGTCACCGTAACGCGACATCCCGAAGAGGCCGTCCAGTGTGCCCGGCAAACGGCAGCCGGGAATAGGCACAGTTGATTGGGAAAGAAGGCCGATGAACCGACGCGAACGACTCATGGCAACCTTGCAGGGAGAGGCGGTTGACCGCCCTGCGGTCTCCTTTTACGAGTTGAATGGATTGGACGAAGACCCGAACGATCCCGACCCATTCAACATCTACTCCGACCCGTCCTGGCGACCGCTCCTAAACCTCGCGCGCGAAAAGACGGACCGAATCGTCATGCGCGGGGTGGCTTTCAAAGATGTATTGCCGGACCCCCTCGATGAACTGGCCGAGGTCGTCACGCTTGAACAGAACGGTTGCCGAATAACTGAAAGAACTGTGAGGGCGGGCGGCCGCAAGCTCACGTCTCGGACGCGCCGTGCGCCGGATGTCAACACAGTGTGGACGGAAGAGCACTTGTTGAAGAATCTCGACGATTTGAAGGCATTTTTGGAGATTCCTGCGCGGGACTTCGTAGGAAAACTCGATATATCATCTGTTCTGGATGCAGAGGCTGCTCTTAGTGACTCCGGCGTCGTGATGATTGACACGCCGGACCCGCTCTGCCTCGCTGCCTCGCTTTTTGACATGGGCGAATACACCGTCATCGCAATGACCGAATCACGGTTGTTTCATCAACTCCTTGATCGTTTCGCAGTTGTTCTCCACCGGAAGACAAAGCTGGTATCACGAGGACTTCCGGGCCGGCTCTGGCGAATCTACGGCCCCGAGTATGCGTCACCACCGTACCTGTCGCCGCAATTGTTCCGTGAATACGTGGTGAAATATGACCAGCCGATGATAGATTCCATTCACCGGCACGGTGGTTACGCCCGGATGCACTCGCACGGGAAACTGAGGGCTATCCTCGATGACATTGTTTCCATGGGAGCAGACGGTCTGGACCCGATCGAACCTCCGCCGCAGGGAGACGTCGAGCTTCACTACGTCCGGCAGCGATACGGAAAGGAGCTTGTGCTCTTCGGGAACATCGAAGTGAGCGACATCGAGACGTTGCCGACAGACCAGTTTGCCGAGAAGGTCAAACGTGCACTGGGCGAAGGAACACAAGGGAACGGCAGGGGATTTGTCCTTATGCCGTCGGCTTGCCCATGTGGGCGAAAGCTGTCAGCCCGGGCGCTGCACAACTACGAGGTCATGGTCGAAATGGCGGAAAAGCTCTGAAGGAGCATCGAACCTTGCACTGCACCCGGGAAGCCCTGCCCGGCGTGTCCGCTTTCGATGCCAGAGCTTGCTTGCGGGCCCTGAGGCGCGTTATGTTGTTCCTCGTTCATAGGAGTGTTCGCGTTTTCCCCTTTTTCGTTGGAGGGTACACCCAGACAACAAAGTAAACGATGAAGTGGACATCAATCATAGGAGAAGAGCATGCGTGTAGAACAGACAGCGGCATTCGTACTGGTTCTCGGCGTTTGTTCCGGGATTGCCCTGACCGGCTCGGGGGCGGCCATGACTGAATCGAAGAATCTAATAGAGAACCCGTCCTTTGAAGAAGAGCGTGGCGGAGCCCCTGTGGGATGGAGGACGCAGACGTGGGGGGGCAAGGGCGAGTTTCAATATGCTCAGAAGGGGCGCTCCGGCGAGCGCAGCGTCATGATTACCTCGCAAGAAGGAGCCGACATTGGCTGGCAGACCTCCGTTGCAATCACACCTTTTTCCCGATACAGATTGTCTGGCTGGATCAAGACGGAGAGCGTGGTTGCGACCACGGGAAAAGGCGCCCTGTTGAACCTGCATAACATTCCGCCGGCGCAATCCCCCGCCATCACCGGAACACAGGATTGGACGCAGGTGGAGCTTCTGTTCGACTCCGAGAGCAACGATGTCGTGGAAATCAACTGCCTGTTCGGCGGATGGGGACTGGCTACGGGCACGGCCTGGTTTGATGACCTGACGCTGGAGCGAATTTCCACTAAGGAACTGAAGCCGGCGGTGACCATCAACGCTGGCATTACAAAGGAGCCGATCTCGAAATACATCTATGGGCAGTTTATCGAGCATCTGGGGCGGTGTATCTACGGCGGAATCTGGGCGGAAATGCTTGAGGATCGCAAGTTCTACTATCCGGTGAAGACTGATGGACCGGCATGGAGCAAAACCCGCTCGGGCGCCTCTGTCCTGAGAGCGTCGCCGTGGCAGGCCGTCGGCGGAGAAGACAGCGTGACCATGGTGCGCGAGGGCTCGTACGTTGGGGAGCATACGCCGCAGGTGCAACTGCCCGGCGATGGGAAGCCCCATGGAATCGCTCAGGGTGATCTGGCCTTAATCAAGGGAAAGGAGTACATGGGACGCATCGTCCTCGCGGGGGACTCGGAAGCGGCGACAATCGAAGTGAGTCTGATGTGGGGTAAAGAAGGAAACGCTCGTCAGACCACGACCATCAGCAAAGTTGATCGTGAGTTCACGGAGGTGCCGTTCCGTTTCACCGCCGGAGCGACAACGGACAATGGACGCCTCGAGATTGTTGGCCGCGGAAAGGGCGCCTTCAAAATCGGGACTGTCTCGTTGATGCCTGCTGACAATGTGCGCGGCATGCGCTCCGACACGTTGAAAGTGCTGAAGCAACTTAACGCCCCAGTGTATCGTTGGCCGGGGGGCAACTTTGTGAGCGGCTACGACTGGAAAGATGGCATCGGCGACCCCGACCGGCGTCCGCCCCGCAAGAATCCGGCGTGGACGGGAATCGAACACAATGACTTTGGCATTCACGAGTTCATCGCCTTCTGCCGGGAAGTGAACGCGGAGCCGCTCGTTGTGGTAAACACGGGCTTAGGGACTCCCGACCTCGCGGCTCAGGAGGTTGAATACTGCAACGCAGCCGCGGACACTCCAATGGGAAAACTGCGCGCTCAAAATGGCCATCCGGAGCCGTTTCAAGTGAAATGGTGGGGGATTGGCAACGAGATGTATGGAAACTGGCAACTCGGACACATGCCCCTCGAGGAGTACGTCAAGAAGCATAACCTGGTCGCTGAGGCGATGCGCGCCATTGATAGCGCAATTCAACTCGTCGCTGTCGGGGCTGTCGGCACCTGGTCAGAGACGATGCTGACCGGGTGCGCCGATCACATGGACCTCATGAGCGAGCATTTCTATTGCCAGGAGAGGAAAGGGTTGATGGCCCACGTGGCACAGATACCGGCTCAGGTAAAACGCATCTCCGACGCGCATCGCGTTTATCGCAAGACGCTGCCGTCCCTCGCAGGAAAGGACATTCGCATCGCGATGGACGAATGGAATTACTGGTACGGGCCTCATGTTTTTGGAGAACTCGGCACCCGCTATTTCCTCCAAGATGCTTTGGGGATTGCGGCCGGACTTCACGAATTCTTCCGGAACAGCGACATCGTGTTCATGGCGAACTATGCTCAAACCGTCAACGTCATCGGCTGCATCAAGACAACCAAAACGGACGCTGAGTTCGACGCCACGGGACTCGTGCTGATGCTGTACCGCAAGCAATTTGGTGTGATACCCGTCGAGATAGGCGGACAGCCCGATCCCCTGGACGTGGCAGCCGCCTGGACGAATGACCCTGCCTCCGGCAGGGCACTGACTGTTGCGGTCGTGAATCCGACTGAGACAGCGGTCAAATTGCCCGTGGAGTTCAAAGGAGTTGGTTTATCCGGAAAAGGGCGACTGTGGCGCCTCACGGGGCCTGACAGGATGGCATACAACGAGCCGGGCAAAGAACTGAGAGTTCGCATCGCGGAAGAAGAACTCAGCGGCATTCCCGGTGAGCTTGAATTGCCAGCGGCGAGCGTCTCCCTGTTTGAACTCGCTGTGAAGTAACGCGACGTGTCAGTCAGCCGCGAGGCATCGGCGAGAGTCTCACCGCTTTGCTGGCAGTCAGACAGCCACAGACGCGGGCGTTGTGCTAATCTCTCTATTGAACAGGCAACTCCACGAGCGTCACGCTCAGCGGCAGGACCTGTAGCAGGTCGGCCCCCTGTGGGATAGAACGACAGTCGAGGGTGACCTGGGGCGCTTTGCCGGGGGCGTTGTAAGACCACTTGGATGGACCCGTCATTACCCACTGACGTCCATACCCAGCCAGCTTGCAGCCCGCGACCTGCAACGCAATCTGCCGCGGCTCCGAGGCAGGATTGACGATGGCGACGGTAATCGCCGTGCGGTCAGCGTTCCAGGCGGCTGCCACGTCGAGCGGGGCAAAGTCACCCTCCACCTTTACCGGCGTGACCCCAAAGCGTTCCCTGTAGAGCTTAAGCACCATGCCCGTCGTCTCGAAAGCCGCCTCAGTTGCGGTGGTCTTGATGGCGCCAATCACGTTGACTGTCTGGGCGTAGTTGGCCATGAAGTAAATGTCCGAGTTGCGGAAGAACTCGTGTAGGCCGGCGGCGATGCCCAACCCGTCCTGGAGGAAATAGCGCGTGCCGAGTTCGCCATACTCGTTGGGACCGTACCAGTAGTTCCACTCATCCATGGCGACGCGGATGTCTTCGCCCTTCAGGGAGCCGAGCTCTTTGCGGTAAGCCCGATGCGCTTCGGCCACACGCCGGATTTCTCGGGTCACCTGGGCTACGTGCGCCACGACATCGTCTCGATCCTGCCAGTAAAGGTGCTCGCTAATCAGGTCCATGTGGTCGCTGCAATGGGTGAGCATGCCACGGCTCCATTCGCCGACGGCCCCGACGCCGACCACGGAGATGTTCGGGTCCACGGCGCGCATCGCCTCGACGACCTGGTTGTGCTTCTTGAGGTACTGCTCGAGCGGCATGTGGCCAAGCTGCCAATCGCCAAACATCTCGTTGCCAATCGCCCACCACTTGACGCCGAAAGGCTGAGGATACCCGTTGCGCGCCCGCCAGCTCCCCATCGGCGTGTTCGGGTCGCCGTTGACGTATTCGACCTCCGCAGCGGCCGCTTCGGCCTGGCCCAGGCCCGTGTTGACCGCGATGTAAGCCTCGGCCCCAATCTCGCGGCAGAGGGCGAGGAACTCGTGAATCCCCACGTCGTTGTGTTCGATTCCTTTCCATGCGGGGTTCTTTCGCGGCAGACGGCGGTCGGGATCGCCCACGCCGTCTTTCCAGTCATAGCCGCTGACGAAATTGCCGCCGGGCCAGCGATAGACAGGCGAGTTCAGTTCCTTGAGCAGCGCAACCGTATCGGCTCGCCATCCGTAGATGTTGTCCGCCGGCATGAGCGACACGGCTCCGATGCGCAAGCGTCCCTTACCCCGGCCGACGATCTCAAGCCGGCCGTTGTCGGTGGTCCCGCGCGCCGTGAAGTCCAGAGGCGATTTCACATACTCCGCATCCACGCGGTCAATCGTCACAGTCTGCCGGTCGCTCGCCCCACCGCCCCACACGAGGATGATTTCAACCGGAGCCGCCGAGGCATCGCCCGCGAGGACAATGCGACCCATGTAGCCTTTGCCTTCGATCAGGCTCAGCCGTTCCTGGACAATGCCCCTGCGCTCGCCGTCTCCAACCAAGGTGATTTCAGGCGTATGTTCTCCGACATAGACGCCCTCGCGCACCATCGCCACAGCCTCGCGCGGACCGATAATCAACCATGGGGATCGCGTCAGTAGTTCGTAGGGATGCCCTTCTCCGTCCCAGGAACGCTCGCCCGGTTTGAACAGCGTCCAGGGGGGCGCCTCGCCGGTGATGGGGAAGAAGAATTTCCGGTCTTCGAGCATCTCCGCCCACAGCCCGCCGTAGATGCAGCGGCCCAGGTGTTCGATGAACTGCCCATAGATGTACGGGGAAATAGGAGGCTGTGTCGTGGTGGCGTCCACATTCACGACCGTCGCGGACCCGCGGAGGTTCGAGGCCGGAACGGCCACGAGCATGAGAAATACGAAAGCGGTGTACAGAAGGTGTTTGGTCTTCATGGCCAGTCAGCCCTCAGGTTGTTTTGGTTGACACTCACGGAACCAGCGCCATTGTACCGGCCTGCGCGCCCAAGGGCAAGCAGGAGCTGTTTCCCCACGTGCGGGCCAAATTAAATGGCGGGGGCCTGGGGGGCTGCGGGATATCGCACCACCAAGACACAAAGGCACAAAGGGGGAATCGGCGCGAGGTGAAATTTGCTTGTACAGGAAAGCCGTATGGGCCAGAATTGACACAATGTGCAAAGAAGTGCGGGCTGGCGATGCGTTCCATGAGAAAGCCCGAAAATGGAGAGAAAGGAAGAGTCCGATGGACGCTCTGGAGACAACCCCCACACAGAAGAATATGCCCCTTGGGAAGATCGGCAATTTGTCCATCAGCCGCGTCATCAGTGGCAGTAATCTAATCAGCCCCAATATGCACGCAAGGGACCTGCTCTACCTGAACGCTCTTGCATCCCACTACAACACCGAGGAGAAAATCTTCCAGACACTCCAGAAGTGCGAGGAAGAGGGAATCAATTCGGTTGTCCTGAAGAACCACAACTTCCAGCGATGCCGATTGTCGAATTACTGGGATGAGTGGGGCGGCAAGATGCTGTGGATTGCGGATGTCATTACCCAGGACATCAATCAGTTCGAGAAGCTGTTAGTGGAGCATCTGGAGCTGGGGGCGTCGGCAGCCTACTTGTGGGGAGGCGCCAGCGACATCTGGTACTACGAGAAGAAGCCGGGCAACATCCTCAGGGCCTTCGAGATCATGAAGAAATACAAGATTCCCGCGGGCATCTGCGCGCATCGCCTGGAGCCCATCATGTTCTGTGAAAAAGAGGGAATCCTGCCGGATTTCTATATGAAGACGCTGCACCATGACCGATACTGGTCCGCCCATCCGAAAGAGAATAGACATTTCATGGAGATGTTTGAGGCGGTGTCGGACGACCCCGCGAAATACCACGACAACATGTTCTGCCACAATCCCGAGGAGACCGTCGCGTTCATGCAAGACGTGAAAGTCCCCTGGATCGCCTTTAAGGTTCTGGCTGCGGGAGCCATCCCGCCCGGGGAAGGATTCCAGTATGCGTTTGAGAGCGGGGCCGATTTCATCTGCGTGGGAATGTTCGAGTATCAGGTGACGGAGGACGCGATGCTTGCCCGAAAGGCCATTGCGGCGTCAAAGAATCGCAAACGTCCCTGGGTCGGCTGAGGCTTCTCCTTCGGTTGAAAAGCCCGGTCAGCGCCGCCGGGTTCTAATCGCGTCCCATCCGCTGCCCGTCACGCTTCCTCGATGACCTTCAATCCCAGGCCCCTGGCGAACTCAGCGAGCGGCTCCTTTACGTCCCCGTAAACTGTCACGCGATGCCAATGGTCCCAGTGGCGGAACAGCTTTTCGATGTCGCCCTTTACTTCGCCGATGAGTTGCGTGCGACACCCCCGGTCGCTGTTGAGATTGCCCACGGCTTTGGCCTCATGGATGACCATCTGCTTGCGGGCGAAATCGGTCTGAAATGATGTGGTCATGTACCCTTCGGGAAGGAACGACTGGGCACAGGTTCCGCGCGGGTCGTGGTCGTGAAGCGTTCGGATGCGGAACATGTTCGATTTGCCTTCTGTGCCAAAGGCTTTAGTGGTTGCCACGCAATGGGCGTAAACGATCTGGTTGTTCGACGTATCGAGCACGGGGTCGGAGACGTAGCCAGGTCTGCCGGTCAGGATGCGCCCCATCAACATGCTCAATGTATCGTCCGGCATCGCTTCGCAGATTCCGTGGCCACCGTCGTTCAGCAACTGCATGAAGCCGAGGCAAGGATACGCGGGCAACTGTCCTTCTGCGAACCCTCCTAAGCAATTCATCGTGACCGTGTCGGTATCATAGCGGCGCAGTAATTCGAGCGTCGCCAGATAGACCGCGGCGGCTTTGCGAATCCATTCTGACGTTGGCTCCACCACTTTGTCGGCTTCCTTCATCCAGCGGTCGGCCCATTCAGCAGCCTTATCGCGATCAACCTTATCGTAGAACGCTTTCAGCTCGTCAAACCCGACATAGATGCCTTTTGCGCCGAGAAAGTCCTGCTCCTGGCCCGAGGCGCCTCGACCGACGATCAGGAAGCGCGACTTCCGGAATCGCTCGATGCACTTCCCGATGTCAGGCAATGAGATGGGATCGTCAAGGCACTTGAGTTCGCCGACAGTAGGGAACGTTTCCCGATAAGCCTTCTGGCATTGGGCGGCGAACGATTCGGGCGTTGTGCCCGGCTTCAACTCGGCGAACATCTTTGCGACGGCGACGAGGTCGCTCGGGCGGCGAGTTGCAACACCGCAAACCGAGATTCCCTGCTGGCAGAGAGCAGTGTAGCCCAACAGGAACACGCCCGATCCGCCGAGGAATTCATCGGCTAAGACCATCGGCTTGCCCAGTTTTCCGATGGTCGCGACGGCTCCGAGGAGATTCCAGGTCAACGTGAGGCAATAGACAAGGTAGCCATCTATATTCTCCTTCAGACCCGCCGCCTTCTGCACGTCTTCCGGCTCGCGAATGAAGACCGGCGTGAATTCGATTCCGGGACAGCCCTTTTTCAGCAGTCCCTGGACTTCCTTCTCGCGTGCCTCCACGTCGTACTCCGGATAGGGCCAGCTCGAGCCCTTCTTCGAGAGAAACACCAGCCCAACCCGCACCCGGCGTTTTTCGGGCTCCTCGGCGAGTGCCATTGCCGACGTCAAACCGCCAGCCGTTGCCAGAGCCGTGCTCGCGTTCTTGATGAAGTCTCGCCGGCTCATTCCGTGATGACATCCGCCGCACGCCGTCTCGCAACGTAAACGACGCATAACTAACCTCCTTCTCAGCCTTCGCAGATTCTCATCATTAACATCCGTTCGCTAAACCGGACCTCGGCAGTCAAGACACTGAGCCGATTGTCGTTGACGGCGACGCTACTTTTCTAAGGGAAGAATCTCCACTTTTCGGAATTCGACCGGATGGCTCTCGGCCTGAAGACAGATGTACCCCTCATGCAGCATCTTGTCCCCGTCTTTGATCAGCTTCTTGGCATCGGGGTCGCTTTCATCAAGCTGCAGATTCTGATATTCCAGGACAGTCTCACCTTCCACGATGTGCTTGATGGCAGAATTGCCGCGAACCTCCACCGTGACCGTCACCCACTGGTCGCCATGATACGTTCTTGAGCGGGAATTGGTGACGTGGGGCGTGATCAGCTTACCGTTCATGACGACATGCGTGCCGGGCGTGCACAGATTGGCGGTGGAACGCTCGTCCTTGCCGTTGCCGCCGAGGAACTGAACCTCAATCGAGACCGGGAAGTCCTGGTCCTTTCTCATGCTCTCAGGCGACTGGCTGTGGATCATGACTCCGCTGTTCCGGAAAGCCCAATCCGGGGCGCCGGGCGTTTGCTCTCCGACGAAGCGGTACTCCACTCGCAGGATGTAATGAGAGAATTTGTCCTTGTAAAACAGGTGCCCGAACTTTCCGTCGAACTGCTTGTACTGGTCGTAACACACTCTCAGGATTCCGTTCTCCACCCGGTAAGTGTTCTTGTAGTTGTCGCCGAGTTCATGGCCCGCGATCTTGACCTTCCATCCGTCCAGGTCTTTGCCGTTGAAAAGGCTGATCCATTTGCCGTCGCCCTTGTCGCTTTTCTCGTCGGCGCCTACCAGACTTGCCAGGCCGACAAACAGGGCCAAGGCGAGGGTCCACAGATGCACGATTGAGATGCGGGGTGCGATAGCTCCATGATTCGTCATCATTGTCGTCTTCTCCTTCTTGGGGTTTTGGCCACCCCCGATCAACTCAGATTAGGGTTATGCTGCCGGTATTCCAGCCAGAACTCAAATCCTGTCTTTCTTGCGACGGACCGGATGTGCTCTGCCGCCAGGCGGTACTCTTCCTCATTCGGCAGGTGCTCCAACATCAGCGGAGTGTCCGGGATTCGCTTCAATTCCTGAAGGAAAGCGGCGTAATCCAGTCCGCCCAATCCGGGACGGACTTCGTCCAGATGAGTGGTGAGCCTTGGGTGAAGAAGGATATCTTTGGCGTGGCAGCTTTTGACATAGGGACCAAGTTTCTGAAAGCATTCGCGTATCAAATCCCCGCTGCCGAAATACCGCTGCGGGCTGCACACGAGATTGACGGGGTCGAAATGAACGGCAAAACGCTCGCGACCGATCGCCTTTATCAGCCGCAGATAGGAGTCAGCGGAATCGGGATAGGCCCACGGCATCGTCTCCAGCGTGAAGCACGTGCGGGTTGGCTTCACCTCGTCAATGATGGAACGGGTTGTCTCGACAATCACGTCGAAGGTTGCTTCGGTCAAATTGTCGGGATGGGGTCCGTCCCACTGCTCCGAACGTGACCCGCTGATGTTGACGCAACAGCGGGCTCCAATTCGGTCCGCGAGAGCCAACTGCTCCCGGCATTTCGCCAGAGCTGCCTTGCGTGTCTTTTCATCAGGGCTGATGGGGTTGCTCCATGCTCCGACTTCGGCGATGACGATGTTGGCTTTGTCGGCTGCGCTGGCATAGGCGGCGACGACGTCGTCTTTTTCGCCCGCTCCGACCGGGCAGTACGCAGCGCTATAGCCGAGCTTCTTAAGGGCCGCCACCCAGGCATCCGGGCTTTCATATCTCTCCAAAATGGGACCTCCCAGCCGCAGCAGTGGAGGCTTCTGCTCGGCGGAAGGCGATTTCATGACTGACGCGGAAGCCACGAGCGCGGCTCCAGCGAACGCAGTTTTGACAAAGTCGCGTCTGGATAGTGATTCTTTGATGTTGACCATCTTTGACCTTTCTTTTGAGGAGATGCGTATTGCTCCGTGGCAAGGAACCGGAACTGCCGTTTGTCCTTCGCGCGGAGCCTCAGCCTCCGAACGCTGGTGGACGTCGGACACGTCAGATTCGTCCGATGCGTCCGACCCGTCGGACTCATTACTCCAACACTCGCAGCAACAAATTCGCGAATTGTATCGGGGAGCCATGGCTCTGGAGTGCAATCCGACCGCAACCCGGCACTCCCGGCAGGCGCGCGTTGTTAATCACCTTTTCGCCGTTCAGCTCCACCGTGAGTCGTTCGCCTTTCATGGTGATGATGAAGCGATTCCATTCGCCGACTGGAGCATCAGCCTTGATTCTCGGAGTGACGTTCTTGCGGACCTCCGGCGGTATACTGCTATCGGTCCGATAACCGTACACCTCGCCTGACCCAATTGGCCAGCACCAGATGTTCACCTGGCTCTTGTCGCTTCCGCGGAGATAGATGCCGCTGTCGCCGGCATCGAGCACTTCGACTGTCTTCACGCTGCCTTCTTCGTCCGTGGCCTGCTCACCGTCGGGGAGGATCACCGGCTGCTGTCGCTTGACCGGTTCGGCTGTCCAGCGCCAATCGGAGATAAGAACGAAATTACCGAACTCCTGCTCCGTCCAGAGCGTCTCGCCCTTGCCATCGAACTCGAGAATCCAGTCCTTCGCCAACCAGTGTTTTTCCTGCCCGGGTTCAACCTGCCAGCCGGTCAAGTCAACGCCGCTGTACAAGGGTCGAAAGCCTTCGGCTGTGGGCGCGATTTCATCAGGCGAGGGATTTGTTGAGGGAAGCTCTTTGATACGAATGTTGCGGAACTCGGCAGGGGAGCCTTCCGATTCAAGACAGATATACCCTTTCCGATAGCTGCACTCGCTCCCGCCGGAAACCTCCTTCCCGTTGACGGCCAGCTTGACCGTGCCGTCATTGCATGTGACGCGGTAGTGGTTCCATTCGCCAGCCGGTTTGCATCGGTGTTCGCTGGGAAGACATCGCATCCAACCGCCCGGGTGAGGCCGGTCCGGTTTCATCGTCGAGCCGTGAATGGCAAAGACGTCGCCGTGGCTGGTATAGTTCTCGGTGTTGAGTCCGTCGAGAATCTGCACCTCAATCGCCCGGGCGAACGGCGTCCCGGGAGCCGTCAGGGGGGCGCTCCACACGAACAGCCCGGCGTTGCCGCCCGTCTTCAAATGTCGCCACTCCAGTTCAAGGACGAAGTTCTCGTATTGCCGCTCACTCCTCAGCAGCCCGGTTGGAATGCCCGTACAATAGATGACGCCCTCACGAACGGTGAACGTCTTCGGCGAACAATTCACATTGACCCAACCCGAAAGGTCGCGCCCGTTGAACAAGGGGATAAACCCCTCCTCCCCGACTGCCGCCCGTGATAGCACAATGGCGGTCAGCACAAGAGCCAAAAAGAACTTCAGATATCTCATCGCGTTCCTCCTCTATTTGCCGTGACGAACGAAACGCCGGTTGAAAAAACCGGCCGGCGGACATTCGAGAATCGCAGCTCTTGAACTCGGATTACTTCTGCATTCTACCGCGCGAGACGCGGCCAAGCCACAATCTCACGCAACGATGAACCGTAGACAGCGGCTCCGACCGACGGCCGTAAAGGGTTCCCGATGGGTGTGGCTACAGATAAGTGGCGAACACGCGAGCCGGGCCTCCATGGGAGCCGGGCCCTGGAAGCGTGGCCATAACTGGCCGTACCGCCGGCGTCTTGCCCTGCGCTGTAACGCAGGCGTCTCGCCTGCATCCCTTCATTGAGGTGCTCCCGCGCTCAAGCGAGTGGCTCTGGTCGCCGCCTTCTGAGGGCGGGCCTGCCCGTGCAGGTGCCGCAAAGTTTCTTCTTCTGAGGGGATGCAGCAGCCCGTCTCCGCTCTGCCGTGATGCGCGGCCAGAGACGCCCTCAGGACAGCCGCCGAGAGGGCGGCGTTACCTTTCGCAACCCCTCGCCCTGAGGCGCATCCCTCGGCCCCTCCGATGAGGTGGCATGGGCATCTTGCCCATGATTCACGGGCTGGCAGCCCGTGCCACTTCCACGGCTTCACGTCCAATCCCTCCACGCCGGGCTTTAGCCGGCGCTTTTGCTTTAGCCACGGGCTTCAGCCCGTGGAACTCCGATGCCGCAGGTTCCGCTTGAGCAGGCTTCAGCCTGGCTTCTCGATCAGGGGATTCATCCGTACCCCTCTTACGTAGCCACACCCTTCCCGATTGCGAATACTCGCTGGGTCCGGCATAATAGCTATCGAAGAGGAAGCGGAACGTCGTTAGACCTGATAGGAGGACCGGACAATGGCGGAGAGAATCACGCGTCGCGCGATGTTGCAGAAGACTGCTCAGGCGGGCCTCGGTTTCTGGGTTGCCCGCAGCGGCATGGCGGCTCAGAGCACACAAGCTAACGAGAAATTGAATCTCGCAATCGTCGGTGTCGCCGGCCGAGGGCGCGGCAACACGGACAGCCTCATCAGCGAAAACATCGTTGCCCTGTGCGACGTTGATTCCAACTACCTCAGCGTCGCCGCAAAGCGTTTCCTAAAAGCGAGGACGTATTACGACTTCCGAAAGATGCTGGATGAGATGGACAAGGAGATTGACGCCGTGGTGGTCAGCACCCCCGACCACACCCATGCGCCTGCTTCCGTGATGGCCATGAGAATGGGCAAGAACTGCTACTGCGAAAAACCTCTGACGCATTCTGTGAACGAGTCTCGCGTTATGGCTCAAGTCGCCAGCGAGAGAAAAATCGTCACTCAGATGGGCACGCAGCATCACGCTACAAGCACCCATCGCCGTATTGTCGAGATGGTCCAGTCCGGATGCATCGGGTCGGTAAAGGAATGCCACGTATGGATCGGCGGCGATAGAGGCGGCGGCGAGCGCCCGACCGACACTCCCCCCATCCCGGAACACCTGAAATGGGACCTGTGGCTCGGCCCGGCGCAATACCGCCCCTATCATCCGGACTACGTACCGTACAAATGGAGATTCTGGTGGGACTTTGGCACGGGTGAAACGGGCAACAATGGAGTCCACATCATGGACCTTGCGTTCTGGGCGCTCAACCTGCGCCATCCCCTCTCCGTCGAGGCTGAAGGTCCCCCGGTCCATCCCGAAACGTCCCCGAGATGGATGACTGTGCACTATGAATTTCCCGCCCGGGGAGATTCGCCGCCGCTCAAGATGGCGTTCTATCACGCAAAAGACGGTCCGCCGATATTGAGTAAGCTCATACCGGCGGCGGAGATACCGGACTGGGAATCCGGCGTGCTGTTCGTTGGCGCGAAGGGTATGCTGTTGAGTAGCTACGGGAAGTGGAAGCTGCTTCCCGAGTCGGACTTCGCCGACTTCCAGCCGCCGCAACGAACTATTCCGGAGTCAATCGGGCATCACCAAGAATGGATTGTCGCCTGCAAAGGCGGCGGCCCCACAACCTGCAATTTCGACTACGCGGGGGCGCTAAGCGAGGCGGTCTTGTTAGGAAACGTCGCTTACCGCGTCGGAGAGAAGCTCCAGTGGGACCCCACGAACCTGAAAGCAGTCAACTGCCCTCAGGCAGAACGCTACATCCGGCGAAGCTACCGGGAAGGTTGGACCTTGTGACCTCCGGAAGTTTTGGCACGTCGCAGAAAAGATTCCGCGCTTGGGGGACAGCCCTGGCAATCGTTGCCGCCATTTTCTGCTTCGCGGTGGAACTACAGTCTGTCTATGGCTCGGGGTTTTTGAATCCTTATCCCACATCGGACCCGACCATCGTTGACGACGTTGCGACGCCGCCGACGCCGAAGGAGGGTCCGATCCCGGCCACGGCCAAAGAGGCGGTTGAGGTTCGGCCCAAAATCCTGACATTACCGGTAATTTCAATATCGCTTGAAGGATCGGAAACCGGCCAGCCTGAGGCTTGGTCAGCAAGATTAGCCCCCTGGCTTGCCTCTTCCTCCGAACCTGAGGAGGTCAGACCTCCCGGGAGGTCTGACCTCCTCAGGTTCGGAGGAAGAGGCAAGCCAGGGGGCTAATCTTGCTGA
>JAUYEE010000098.1 GCA_030691545.1 bacterium
TGGCGCCGGAGCCGGCTTCAGCCGGGCTTCTCGATGAATGGATTTATCCGTAATACGTCACCGCGGTTACGAATCAGAGCACTCAGCCGTAGTAATTCCGGATGAAACTGCTGAGCATGACGAACTCGATTTTCCGCAGCAGAGGGTCCCGCCCTTTCTCCTCGAGGTAGGCAATCACTCGCTTGATCTCCTGCGCTTCCCTCTCGAGCTGTTCCCTGGATCGCTTCGCCCATTCGCCGACCTGCGAGACCGACTCCACGAGACACCGTCCCAGCAGCAGAAGCTCTTCCTCCTCCAGGTAGAACGGTCGCTCTCTCGACCCCACTTCCGTCAGGGGGATGCTTTCGAGGAGAGAGTCGAGAACCGTCTTTCGTCGCCGCGTTCTTGGCTCCGCCGGTTTCAACGGCTCCCCGCATTGAGGGCAAGGGGGCATAACGGACTCCGGCAGTGTCACCAGGCATATCCTCCGGCAGCACTTCGAGCAAACCGTCTTCACGAGCATCGGCTACACTCCCTCCTCCAGGACCGCTTCAAGCAGCTTTTTCTGTTTCTCGCTGAGGTTCTCCGGCACCGTCACCCGCACCACCACATAATGGTCGCCCCTGCGGTGGTTTTTTTGGACGCCCATCCCCCTGAGCCGCAACTTCTGTCCCGGCTGCGTGCCGGGTGGTATCTTCAGTTTGACTCTTCCCTTCAGCGTTTCCACCATTCTTTCCGTTCCCACCGCGGCCGAGAGCGCGTTGACCGCTTCTTCTGAGTAGATGTCATCTCCCTCCCGCCAGAACTTGTGATGTGGAAGAATCCTGACCAGAAGGTAAAGGTCTCCGCTCGCCGCCCCGCCGAGTCCGGCGCCGCCCTGCCCGGCGACGCGTATCCGTGAGCCATCGCTCACCCCGCGCGGAATCTTCACTTTCAGCCTGCGCGACCGCCTGACCACGCCGCTTCCGCGGCACTCGTGGCAAGGCGCACCGATCACCCTCCCGCGGCCGTGGCAGACCCCGCAGGTTCTCTGAAGAACGAAGCGCCCTTTCCCTTCACGAAGCATTCCCGAGCCGCTGCATTCCGGGCACCTCGCCATCTTGCTCCCCGGTGCGGCGCCGCTCCCACCGCAAACCGCGCACTCCTCTTCGCGGGGAATCGTGACAACCATCGTTCCGCCGGAAATCGCGGTCTCGAACGGCGCCTGAATCTCATAAACCACGTCTTCTCCCTGGAACGAAGCGCCCGCTTCTCTTGTCCGAATTGGCGTGCCCTCCCCAAAGAAGCTGGAGAAAAGGTCCGTCAAATCCTCGAAGTGGAACGTCCTCTCTCTTCCCGCCTGAGCCTGGCGCACAAAATCCTCGTAACTTCCATGAAAGCCCGCTTCCCTCGCTCTTTTTATCTCGTCATACTGTGCGCGCTTCTCTTTGTCAGACAGCACGTCGTAAGCTTCGGAAATCTCCTTGAATTTCTCCTCGGAAGTCTTGTCGCCTTTATTGGCGTCGGGATGATATTTCTTGGCCAGAGTGCGGTAAGCCTTCTTCATTTCGGCTTCTGAAGCCGAAGGCGGAACGCCCAACACTTCGTAGTAGTCGCGCTTGTTCATCTTCCTCGACACTCTCCGGTCCTGTGTTGTCGCCCACTATTCAACGTGCTCAGGAGTCGCCTCTCGTCACACCCGCTGACTCGTGCGGGCTGCTCCCTATGGCTTCCTGCGTTCCCGTGCGTTCAACTCTCCGGCGGGGGCAATGCCCGCAACTTCTTGTTCAGTTCAAACACCCTTTCACTCACGTCCTTGAAATCTGCCTGCTTTCGGTAAACCTCCCCGAACAGCTCAAATGCCTCCTTCAGATTGCTCATACGATAATGGCAATCGGCCAGCGCATACCGCGCCTCCATTCGTTCCCCTTCTTCCGTCCCCGTGTCTGCTAAGATTTCCTCGTACTCCTTGGCTGCAAGAGCATACAGTTTCTGGTGGAAGAAGCATTCCGCCAGCACCATCCTTGCGCGCCTTTTGAAATTCGGGTGGCGAGACGCCCTCTGGAACGACAGAATCGCCTTGTGGT
Organism: bacterium; assembly: GCA_030691545.1. Taxonomy (GTDB): domain Bacteria; phylum Auribacterota; class JABMQX01; order JABMQX01; family JABMQX01; genus JAUYEE01. The sequence goes on from JAUYEE010000098.1 coordinate 2,046, forward strand.
AGTCTCCTGCCTCCAGCAGCAATCTCCCCAGCTCCAGGCTAAACTCCGGATTCGTCGGCTCGATCTTCAGCAGCCGTTCGTATCCCGCGATTCCCGTCTCCAGGGCTTTCTGCCGATCGGGGGCCGCGGCCATGTCCATCTTCAACAACGCCTCCAGCGCCGGCGCGTTGTTCGCGTCTATCTCCAAAATCTTGTGGTGTTGTTCGCGGGCTCGCTCCGTGTCTCCCGCTCGCGTGTAATCCCGCGCAATCTCCGCCAGAATCTGGACGCGCTTTTGCGGCGTCACCGCCGCCTCTAACTCCTCCTCCCTCTCCTTCGCCCTGTGTATGTAGTCTTCTCCGGACTTCGGAATCCTGCCGCTCTCCTCCAGTCGTCGCGCTTCCTCTTCATCCCTCACGAAATCCCGGAACGACTCCCTCACTCCCGTGGCGGACGTCGCCTGACTCTCCGTTGAGATGATTTTATGCTCGTATTCCGGGCGGGGCCATTTCGCGTACAGCATCCGGTAAATCCCCGCTGCCTTTCCCATTGCCTCGATGCTCTCGTATCCTTCCGCCAGGTGCCGCCAGGTTTTCTCATCCCCCTTTTCCCGCACAAGGCTCTCGATGTCCTCATAGACCCACACCGCCACGGCTTTTTCACGGTGCAGCAGCTCAGCCAGAGTAAACAGGCATTCGATCTCCCATGGGTTGTGAAGGAGATGCACCTCGCAATCCAGCACCGAACTCTCGTGGCTGCGCGTAAACGGAATCCTCACGTGGGGCTTCTTCTTTTCGCGGTGCTTCCGCTCCAGCTCCCTCAGCTTTTTTCTCGACGCGAGGTCTCCCGGGTTGCGGAGCACCTCCTCAAACAGAGCCAGCCCTTCTTTCCAATCCTGCTGGAGCAAATCCACAATCTCTTTGGTGTACTTGTCCTTATCAATCATCCTTGCACACCTCCTTGACCCCGCCGGACTGTTGGCACCTCCCTCGTGTCTCGGTTCCCATCCCTCATCCTTCCTCACACCCTATCGCTTCAACAGCTCAAGGCATATTGTAGCCAGTCCGGGGGCACTCTGCCACCCCTTCTTGGCCTTCGCGCAGGTTGTGCCCCATCCTTTTGAGTCCGCTCGGCTTTCTCCCCAACGGGTGCGGCCACGTTTGAGTGCTCTGTCCCGGGACGCCCAGGCTCACCTGTCGCCGTCTCCATGGTCCCCTGAAGTGGCATCGGCATCCCTGGCCGAGCACGCCCCCCGGCCTCGGTACGGAAGGACAGTCGGATTCCCACCAGGGGCCGCCGGTCGAGCCCACAGGCAGGCTTGCCCGTGATGAATCATGGGGCCGGCCAAAGGCCGGATGCCACACCTTCCCCGCCGGGCTTTAGCCGGCGCCTTCGCTTTAGCCACGGGCTTTAGTCCGTGGGATTCTCGCGCTGCAGGTTTCTGCCAGAGCAGGCTTCAGCCTGGCTTCTCGGTCATGGGATTCATCCATACCCCCTCATACGTAGCCGGATCCTTCCCCAACGAGAAGCTTTACTCCCCAACCCTCCGGTGCTAAAGTTCAGACACCGAGAGGCAGGTCGTCTCGGCGGCGCTCCGCGCGACCTGATTCGTCTCAGCATCGGGCCTTCTCCGGGACGATGGCGGCCTGCTCCTTCGTATGGTAACCGCCCGTTCCACGCGCCGCCATCTGGCAGCCCGGAACCCCATAGGAATTCTCTTAGAAAAGGGAGGACGAAATGAGAGAGACCAAAGGCACAGGAATATCTCGCAGGGCGTTCTGCAAAACTCTCGCGGGAGCCGCGGTCAGCGCGACCGTCATGGGCTCATCAGGCAAATCGAGGGCCAGCGATGGCAATGCAAAGAGAATCCGCGTCGCCGTTGTCGGTGGCAACTTCGGCGCCACGTTCTGGTGGCACGAGCACCCCAACTGCGTCGTCACCGCCGTCACCGATCTCATCCCCGAGCGACGGGAGAATCTCGTTCGGCGATACAGTTGTCTAAACGCGTTCGAATCCCTCGAGGTCATGCTGAAGAAAGCGCCGGACACGTTCGACGCGGTCGCGGTTTTCTCCGGCGCCCCAGAGCACGTCAAACATTCCGTTATGTGCATGAACGCTGGAAAGCACGTCATCAGCGCAGTCCCCGCTGCCCTGACTCTCGAAGAATGCCAGCTCCTCAAGGAGACGAAGGAGAACACCGGCTTGAAGTACATGATGGCGGAATCGAGCTATTACCGCCAGGAATGCATTGCCGCGCGAGAAATGTACCAGGCGGGGAAATTCGGCAATCTCTTCTACTCCGAGGTCGAGTACTACCACAACTTCATCTGCACATATCCGAGCCAGCCCGACGTGTGGCGATACGGCTTTCCGCCGATGCTCTATCCGACGCATTCGACAGGCTTTTTCGTCGGGGTGACGAAAGAGCGTCTCGTCGAAGTCTCCTGTCTCGGAACGCGAGAAGAACCTTTCCCCCGCCCGGAGGAAAATGTTTACCGTAATCCGTTCTCGAATGAGATCGGCCTTTTCAAGACCGACCGCGGCAACGTCTGCCGGGCGAACGTCTGCTGGCGAATTGCCGCTGGCGGTGAGCGAGCACAGTGGTTCGGAACGGAAATGTCCGCTTACATGTCCAGCTCTGGCGGGCTAAGCAATTCGATCGAAATCGCAGACAAAGGCCGCCAGCCCTGGAACGTGCTGGAGTACTGGAAAACGGATCCGAGCCTTCCGGAGCGCATGCGTCACGCCAGCGGCCACGGCGGCAGTGCGGTCTTCATTACAGCGGAATTCATCAACGCTCTCGTCGAGAACCGCGAGCCAACAATTGATGTTTACGAGTCGCTTGCCATGACCACCCCCGGCATCGTCGCTCATCAATCCGCCCTCAAACGCGGCGAGCAGCTCAAAGTCCCCTCCTTCGACGCTGGACCAAAGGGAACGTAAGCACATGGGTAAGGGAATCGCCTGGGCCCACCGGACAACTTGGCGGGTTGTTTGGCTTCCGCGCAATTCCGTAATTTGCTCTTGACAAACGGACGTCTCGACGTCTATATTAAGAACATGAAAGCAAAAACGGTTCGCCACGCGCCTGGACGTGTTCGTGACGCGATTCTTCGGGTGATGTCATTGACCTCAAAGGCTCTTCCGGTCAAGGAGATAGAGGAAAGAGTGTGCCAAGCCATCGGCCCGGCCCCGACTTCGTCAGTGAGGTCATACCTTCGGCTCAACACACCCGAACTGTTCTTGCGAGAAGCGCGAGGACTGTACCGCCTGCGCGGCGACGCAGGGCCCGCTATTCAGACGGAATTTTGGCACACCGAAACGTGGCGCGAGCCTGTCTCCATCGGAAGAGCCAAGCTCTTCCATGCCGACTGCTTCGACTGGATTGAGCAGCAGGAGAACCAAAGTGTTCACGCGGTCGTGACAGACCCCCCGTACGGACTGCACGAGTACAGCCCAGAACAGCAGATGAAACTTCGAAACCGCAAGGGGGGCGTTTGGAGAATTCCCCCCTCATACGATGGGCACGTTCGCTCTCCGCTTCCGAGATTCACTACGCTGACACCGGGACAGCTTGAGGAGTTGCGCGCGTTTTTCTTCGTTTGGGCAAGGCTCCTGGTTCCAAAACTTGTCCCTGGCGCTCACGTCATTGTTGCGTCAAACCCTCTCTTGTCATACATCGTTTCCGGCGCGCTGGCGGAGGCAGGGCTTGAGCGACGGGGCGAAATCGTTCGTCTGACGATGACGCTGCGTGGTGGGGACCGGCCCAAGGCGGCGCACAACGAGTTCCCGGAGGTCAGTGTCATGCCTCGGTCAATGTGGGAACCCTGGCTTGTTTACCGGAAGCCAATCGAGGGCAGAGTCCAGGACAACCTGAGAAAGTGGAAGACAGGCGCATTCCGCCGACCCAGCGAGCAGAAACCTTTCGGTGATGTGATTGCCTCCGGGCCCACCCGGGCCAATGAGCGTGCTCTGGCGCCGCACCCCAGTTTGAAGCCGCAAGGCTTCCTTCGCCAGGTGGTTCGGGCGGTTTTGCCTCTGGGCGAGGGGGTTATACTCGACCCGTTCGCAGGTGCCGGGTCCACGCTGGCTGCCGCGGAGGCTGTCGGTTACGCGAGCATCGGGGTCGAGAAGGACGAACACTACTTCGAGATGGCCTGTCGCGCAATCCCGAAGCTAATCCGATACCGGCCGAACGGCGACATCACACCCTGTAAATCCAGTTCTCCCTCAGCTTCTTGATCCCATCCTTGTGCAGGGTTGCCGTCCGAGTTCCGAGCGGACCTCGTGGGTTCCTACGAAAGTCCTCAATGGTCACTCTCGCAAGATAGACTTCTGTGAACATCATCGGCCTTCGGTCGGAAGCGGGCTCCGACTCCGTATCGAGGTCGTAAACAAAGACACACATCCATTGATCCCTTGCTCCATGCGTGTCCACGGCTCCGCCGGACTTCCGAGTAGTCTTGATCTCCACGCCCTCCGTTCCCGCCTTCACGGCGTTCCCCGAGTAGATGCCTTGCACAATGAGATCGGGGTGGCCATTGAAATACCGATTTTCCGTGAGGACGCGCGAATGCTTAGCGAGACTCGCAGCGAGCATGTCCGACAGAACGCCGGACATGATGGCAGGACGAAGGATGTCATCAAGCCGCCGGAGCCCTCGGCCCGCCAGGTGCGAATTCACGTCGTAGAAGAAGTCGTAAACGTCCTGCATTGCCATTTGGAAGTCTTGCAATCTCAGCTCGTACGGGAGTTGGGCCTCCCTGTTGAATTTTGCGGTGACTACGGTGTTCCGCAGTATGGCCACCTTGCTCTCCTTAGTGTTCTTGCCTACTGCAAATCGGTGTGGCGAGGTTTTCGAGCTTGGGCCATCCGCCCAGTTATCGGGCTTCCGCAAGCTGCTCGCGCCGGGCCTTGGTGGAGGGCCATCGGCTCATGCCGGCACTCCGAAAAGCCTCTCCAACTCAGCGATTGACTCGCCGTGATCAAGTCGGTCGGCGATGACCCGGAGAGCCAAGGCCTTGACCTTGGAGATTGCCGCTCGCCAGCTCTGTCCGTAAACCATGACGCCCGGCACGTCTGGCACTTCGGCTATCCAGCGACCGTCTTGTTCGCGATCAATTTCGATTTTCATGGCCTTATCCTTTTTGAGGAATGCGTGATTCGACTGCCGGATGGGCAACATTCAGCGCCCTCATGAGGATTCCGCTTTGTGCTGTCCCGCGCAGCGCGCGGTTGGCGATTGTCATCGTGAGGCTAAGAATCCTCCGATAATGGCCAGAATCGGCTTTAACTTCCTCTCAATCGGGTCCACCTCGACCCCAAAATTCTCCAAGGCCGTCGCCCCGAGCAGGAACAGAGAGCCCTTTGGTGCGAAGATCACCGGGCATGGGATTCTGCCTTCGAGTCCCTCGATCTGAAACTCACAAAAACCAAGGAGCCTGGTATCCTGTCGCCCGTCGGCGAGAATCAGATTTCGTTTCGCAGACCGTTCCACGCCTATCCTTTCAAGATAATCCTCAGGGACAAAGGAATAAAGAGCTCCCGTATCTACCCAGAATTCCTCTTCAAAAAACCGATCCGGATTCCTGCTGTTGGAGACTTTTACTTTTTTCTTGAACATGCCCCTATCGCTTTATCCTTTGCCACATCGCTGCTTCTTATCCCCAAGGCGGATTGAAGCCGAAGTCGTCCACTTTAAGCTGCTGGTTGACGCGACCCACTACTTCACCAAGGCTGAGGGAATGTTCGGACTTCTCGGATTGACACTAACCGTCTGATCTGAAGGAGAGATCACCAGGTCCATGTCTTCCATCGGCACGGCACCCATGAGGACGGATTCCCCAATGACCAGTGCACCCGTAAAGCACGTCCGATTTCCAAACTTCACTTGTATCGGCCCGACATAGGGCACAACGTGCGACCTTTCGTCGGCGGTCGTGACCTCTCGCTTCTCGATTTCCTGCAACTGTAGCTGCACCGCGATGTGCTCAGGAATGCAGATGGTCATCGCACCCATGTCCACGAGCGCCCTTACTGCAATTGGCTTGAGGTTGCCGTTCTTGGGATTAGCCAGTTCTATGTCTGCGTAGATGACGCCCATGTTTACCTCCGCAACTGCTGCCACACTTCCAATAATACCATGGACCAGCCCTCGTTCCAAGCCCCAACAACCTAACTCAATTTGTACGCGATGGAGAGCGGACTCCTCGCGAGACGCCTTTGCGATGCGGCCGTAGTGGCTCCGCGACGAGACCGGTCGCCCGCGGAGAAGCAGTCACACCGCTATTGACCTTCTTGCCGAAATCCGGCAGGATACAGGGCTGTCAGGACGAAAAGAAACGGCGGGACCAAACGCCTCTCAAGCATGGAGGAGACATTCTTCATAGGAGGACATCATGAAGGAAGGTATGACACGAAGACAGTTTCTCGGAGTCAGCGCCGTGGGAGCAATCGGATTGGCGGCAGGTGCAAAGGTTGTCGGGGCGGCCGCAGCACCGCAGGCAACCCTTCCCCCCTGGACGGCATCGAAGACCCGCGTTGGCAAAATCTATATTGGCGGGCGAGGCGGTTGGCCAAGCCCGACGATTGACCCGAAGGACGACATCAAGTGGATCGAGGGCGAGCTGGCCAAGCTCCAGCCTCACTTCGCCGACATCGAGTTCGTGGACGGCGGACACGTGATGAATCCCAACGAGTTGCCGGCGGTGAAGGAGAAGTTCCGCGACGTTGACGGCATTCTCTTGATCCATCTGAGCATGTTCATCGGGCAATATACGAATGACCTTCTCACGCTCAATATCCCCATCATCTTCTTGAGCCTGCCCTACATGGGCCACGACTGGTGCACCATGGCATCTCTCGCCAGGCAGGGGAAGAAAATCGAGCTTTTAGCCACCAGCGACTTCAAAGACCTCATCCCCGCGATGCGCCCCATCCGCGCCATCCATCACCTCAAGCGAGCAAAAATCCTTGCCTTCCGCAACGGCGGCCCGCTTACCGATTATGCCAAAGCCGTCAAGAATCGCTTTGGCACCGAGATAAAGTTCCTGCCCCGTGAGCGACTCATCGAGGCGTACAAGGCAGTGGACGAGAATCTCGCCAAAGCCGAGGCCGAACGCTGGATGAAGGAAGCAGAGAAGGTCGTGGAGCCAACGAAAGATGATGTTGTGAAAGGCGCACGCGCGTATTTCGCCATGCGGAGAATCCTGGAGGACGAGAAAGCCCATCTTGTGACAATCCAGTACTGCATGGGCATCGAGGGTCTCGAGGGCGCGTATCCGTGCCTCGGGTTTTCTCGCCTCGGCGGCGAAGGACTCGGCGGCATCTGCGAAGGAGACCTTCCCTCGAGCGTCACTCATCTGGCCTTTCAATACATGACGCCCGAGCGAAAACCGAGCTTCGTCACCGACCCGATTTTTGACTTCTCGAACAACACCCTCATCCACGCCCATTGCACCTGCCCGCTCAAGATGGACGGTATCAACGGCGAGCAGTGCACTTACAAGATTCGATGCCAGAGAGAGGGGCAGAAAGGCTCCTGCCTCCAGGTCAAGCCCCATGTCGGCCGGGAGACCACCATGGCCAAGCTGGTTGACGACCACACCATGCTCGTCTCCGCCGGAAAGATTGTCGAAATCCCCGACGTGGAAGACAGAGCTTGCCGCTCGAAGTTCACCACCAAGGTGAAGGACGCCCGGAAAATGGCCGACAACTGGTTCTACGGCCTCCACAGGATTGTTCTCTATGGCGACCACCTCGACGACATGAGACGCCTTGGCCGGTTCCTTGGCCTGAAGGTTCTGGAAGAAGGCGTGGACGAAATTCACCCGACTCCCGAGTGGGTCCAACGCGACACGAACATCTACGCCTCGTATCCGATATAGGCTCGCCGCGGGCCGCGTGCGCACTCCGTCTATGGGCGTGTTGTGACCATGGTGCCTCGGGCGGGATTTGGCTACGAGCTTATCGAGCGTGGCAATCTGGAGTGCGGGAGTGCAGCTCCCGCCTTGCCAGGTTGCCTGCCCGTTCGCGTGAGCGGAGCGCCGCCCCGCCCAGAACTGTTCGCCCGAACGCGGTTCCTGCATGGTAAGCGGCCCGTGAAGCAAGGATTCATCGGGCTTCAGGACCACGGCAGTCCGGTCTCGTTCAGAAACATTCGTGTAAGGGAAATCTGATAGGCTGCTCACGTCATCGGCGGGGCGAGAGGAACCGTCGCTCGTGGCTGAGGTTGAGAACGCCCGCCCTTCACGGAATGCGGGTTGGATCTCTTGGCGTTTGCGTCTGACTTGGCGTGGTATGAGGCTGTGGCCCTCCATTGCGTCTATTGCTGGGTATCGGTAACAGAGTCAAAAAACATAAAATTGCCTGAGAAAATGGGCAGTGTTATGATTAACTAAAAGTGGGAGGAGGAGCTTGGCCATTATGGCCAGCAGTGCCTGAGCGAAACTGGAGGTGCATTGAGATGAAAGGAAAATGGACAGAGGTTGTCAAGCTCGCTTTCAAGGGCCGGCGTTTTCGCGACCACGCATTAGACCTCAGTGCGCTTACTGAACTCAGCCGCTTCCAAAGAATAGTAGCCGAGACGGCGAAGACCCTCTGGAGGGCCGCCCATCCCGATCGTGAGCGCCTTCCAAACCATTTCGAAGACCGTACTCGTTTATGTTTGCGGAGAGTCGAAGACGGAAGCGCGGTGGCGCCACTGGAAGTCTTCATCGAGGAACCGGAAGCACCGGAACTGTTTGAACGCGAGCCGCTCGAGGTCACCGAGGCGATTGAATTGGCTCACAAAGTTGTTCGGGCCGTAGAGACGGATGAACCGCTACCACAAGATTTCCCGAAGGACTTGTTACCGGAGTATGCACGATGGGGGGACGCGCTGGCAGACGATGAGATGATTGAGGTGATTCTGGCGGGAAAGGAACCAGCGCGGTTCACGCCAGCATCCCGCTCGCGCCTGACGAGTCTCGTCGAACCTCCGCATGAAGGCCAGGTGGATGTAATCGGTGAGGTATTGGAGGCCGATATACGTCAGGGCCGCTTTCAATTGTGGCTGGACGAGAGGACGTGGGTTACAGTCCAATTCTCGCCAGAACAGGAGGGCGAGGTGACGAGCGCTCTGAAGGACCACCGAATACTCCGCCTTGAAGTCAAAGGCAAGGGCGAGTCCACTGAACAAGGTAAACTTGGGCGCATCACGGGAGTCACGGAATTGGCATTTCACCCACCCGGGGGTTCGCTCTTCGACTTCGCAGCGCGCCCGATTGAAGATGTTTTGGTGGAACTGGCGCATGAAGTACCGGAGGAGGATTGGCGGAAATTACCTGCAGACCTGACCGATAACTTGGACCATTACCTTTACGGAAAACCAGAACGATGATGGAAGTGGTCTTTGCAGATGCGGTGTATTGGATTGCCAGTGTTCGCCCGAACGACCAATGGGGAGAAGCCGCGAAACAGGCCAAGTCATCACTTGGCGCTGTGCGACTCTTAACGACGGATGAGGTTTTAGCAGAGTTCCTCACTGGTTTGGGAAAGGGTGGAGAAAAAGTTCGCGGCGCCGCCGCGAAGATGGTGAGAGCGATCCTCAACAACCCAAACGTCAAGGTCTTGGCGCAGTCCCGCGACTCTTTCTTGCGAGGCGTGCAACTATACGAACAGCGTTTGGACAAGGAGTACAGCCTGACCGACTGCATCTCCATGAACGCAATGAGGTCAGAATCCGTGTCTCGAATCCTTACCAACGACCGCCACTTCATCCAAGAAGGGTTCGAGATTCTAATGACAGAGAAGGACGAAACCAGATAGCACAGCGAAGACTCCAACCTTTGTTTCCGAGCTTTCGGATTAGGGTCAGTCGGACTCGCGGATAGGGTCCAGCCGCTTCTCTTTGTGAGACCTCTCAGGAGAGCCCGCTCAGTCGGAATCGCGGCGAAACTGGCTGCCCTTCCCTTCTGGCGGCGGTCCGGGTTTTTGACTCTTGGCAGCGGCGCTGTATGTTTCAAAGGATGCCTTGAACCCGTCTTGGTATTCGAAAGGCGCTTCGCAGTGACGACGGGCGTTGGTACGGCCGGACCGCGCGCGGGCGACGGGAGCTTTGAGTTTTTCGATAGCAGTTGTATGACCATTGGCAGAAAAGGAGAAAACCGATGCTAGGCAAAGTCAATCGGAGGGAGTTTCTGAAGAGCGCAGCGGTGGCTGGTGCGGGCCTATGGGCTGCTCCCCGAACTATCTGGGGTGAGATGAAGTCGCCCAATGAGAAACTGAACATCGCGGGCGTCGGAGTCGGAGGGCGAGGCGAGGGCGACATTGACGGCGTCAAGAGCGAGAATATCATTGCTCTGTGCGATGTGGACGAGGCCAACGCGGGGCAGACGTTCCGGAGTTTCCCGAAGGCGAAGAAATATCATGACTTCCGCGAGATGCTGGAAAAAGAACAGAACAACATTGACGCGGTTGTCGTCGCCACCCCGGACCACATCCACGCCCCGGCGTCCGTCATGGCGATGAAGCTCGGCAAGCACGTCTATTGTGAAAAGCCCCTGACGCATTCGGTTTATGAAGCACGGGTGATGAGGGAGACCGCCGCGAAGTACAAGGTCGCCACGCAGATGGGCAACCAGGGCACTGCCGAGGAAGGACTTCGCCGGGCAGTGGAGGTGCTGCACTCGGGCGCCCTCGGCCCCGTTCACGAGGCGCACGTCTGGACAAACCGCCCCATTTGGCCCCAGGGCACAGAGGCGATCTTGGAGCACGTCGGCGTGAAGAACGCCCTCCACGGCGGCGGCGCGGGACCCCAGCCGCCGAGGACTCTCCAGTGGGACCTCTGGCTCGGACCGGCTCCCTGGCGTGCGTACGATCCGTGCTATCTTCCGTTCAAATGGCGGGGATGGTGGGATTTCGGGACCGGGTCCCTCGGCGACATGGCGTGCCACACGATGAACATGCCGTTCTGGGGACTGAAGTTGACGGCTCCCACAAGCATCGAGGCGGAAGTGTCGGAGCTCAACCCGGAGACGGCGCCGAACTGGTCCATCATCCAGTACGAATTCCCCGCGAGGGGCGACCTGCCGCCGGTCAAGTTCACCTGGTACGACAAATTCAAGAAGCCGCCAGCGGAGTTGTTCGAGGGCGAGGAGGTAACCGACAGCGGCTCCCTCATCATCGGCGAGAAGGGGAAGCTGTACGCCCCGGGCGACACCGGGGAGGACTGGCATCTTCTGCCGAAGGCGAAGTTCGAGGGGGTCGAGGGTCCCGCTCGCACGCTCCCGCGGTCGCCCGGGCATCATCGGGAATGGATTATCGCCTGCAAGGGCGGGCCGCCGGCTATGTCCAACTTCAACTACTCCGGCCCGTTGGCGGAGACGGTTTTGCTGGGCAATGTGGCCATGCGCCTCCCCGGAAAGAAGCTCGAGTGGGACGCGGCAAACGTGAAAGTCACCAACGTCGCCGAAGCGAACCAATTCGTCCGCCGCGACTACCGCGAAGGCTGGACGCTGTAGGCTAACGGCCGAAATCCGGGGTCCAGGGTGTCCGACCGCGGCCGCCGGCGACAGCTTCAACACTATGTTGTGTCGCACATGACGTTCAAGGCCACTTGTCACTTATCGATATCGCGCTTTCCTATCCTCTCAGCAAACAGATCAGAACTAAGCTCGGCCACCCTTCTGTTTGCGATGTCGGCCCACTTCGGCTCGATTTCGATTCCCACCCAGTCGATCTTGTGTCCTTGCTGGTTCAGTCGCTCGGCGCAGACTCCAGTCGTCCCGACGCCGTGGAAAGGATCAATGACCATCCCGGTCAGCCGACTATGGGAGTCCAACGGGCAAAAAGCCTTCAGTATTTGGGTAAAGAGAGACTCCGGCTTCTGGGTGGGATGGGGCGTCCTTTCCCCGGCGAACCGGCGCCCCGCAAGCGTCGGGAACTCCCATATGTCTCCGCGAAGCCGTCCGAGGGGATTGGGCCTCCAGGCACGCCGTTCGCCACTCGACGAGCGGTAGTAGACGGGATTCTCAAGTCTCTCTTGGCTCCTGTAGGGAACACGCACAAGATCCGCATTGTACGTCCACTCGGTATCTGACTTGGAGTACCACAGGAACGGCTCGTACTCCGCGCGTGGGTAGCGCGAGGAGTGAGAGAAGCCGTTCTCGTAGCGCCAGATGTTCATGCGCCGGTAGTGCAGGCCGGCCTTCTCCATGGCGATCTGGACGTGACCCACGTACCTGTGGATTGCAAACCAGAGCACGGACCCCCTTGGCGATAGCAGTTGGGCGACGAGCTGCAGTCGTTGTTGCGTCTTTGCTATGAACTCGTCGAGGGGCAGGCTGTCCGTGCCGTTCCCAAAATCCTTGTTGAGGTTGTAGGGGGGGTCAGTCAACACCAAGTCAAACTGGAGGCGCGCGTCGACCAGTTGTCTCAGCAGAGTGTCCGAGTCTCCACAGAGGGTGGTGCGAAGCTTAAAGTTCATACTGCCGTTTGAAGGTGGTTTCGGCGGTCTTGCGGAGAATGAGGATGTACTGATGGTGAATGTTCTCCACATATGCGAACGGATAGCCATATGGGTAAAGCTTCTTATGGTTTTGCGACAGTATTTTGGTTCCCTGTAGGACAAGGCGATGGCGTGACCCGATCTTCGCGCCGTTGAGGGACCGTATTAGGTCGCTATGGAAGCTGATGAACGTCGATCTGTGGCGGAAGTCAGAGACTATGACGGCCATGTATCTTTCGGGTCGAAGCACCCGGCCAACCTGGAGGAAGACGCCGGTGAGCTCATTCAGGAAATCGTCGTACCGTCGGATGTTGCCCAGATCAGTCGCATCCGAGGAATAGCGCGTCACGAGGCCGTTCGCGATTCGTTCCTTGCGCACTTTGTGGTCGCCATCCTTCGAGAGTATGGCCCAATACGGAGGACTTGTCACAACGAAGTCGAAGGCACCGTCCGGCATCTGCCGAAGGGCTTCCCGTGCGTCGGCGGTAATCCATTCGAATTTGGCCGCCGCACCTGCTGACACCTCCTCGTCAAGGCGCCGCTTGGCTAGTGACATCCAGTGTTCCGAGAGCTCGATTGCTTTTCCTCGACGCCCCGTGATCGCGCACGCTTTCATCGTGGACCCGACCCCAGAGAAGGGGTCGAGTACAAGCTCCCCTGGCCTGGTGAAGAACTGAATCAGTCGCGCAACATCCTGGAAGGAGAACGGAGCCGGGTGCAAACGCTCATACTTGGCGTGAGGGTGGGCCGCACCCAGACCTTTCTGAAACCAGACGCTCTTCGTCTCAACGAGCCATTGTTTCCCATCAAGCGCATTTAGCTTGTTTCGAGGATCCGGCTCGCCACCTTGCGACGCGGCCGGAGAAGAATCCAAACCTAGATCCAGCTCCAGAGTCTCCGCTGGATCACAAAGTAATGCGGCATCCGGCTCGGCCTGCCGGTACCTCGAACGTAGGGAACGCGGTTTCTGCGGCGCCACGGATTCCGTGCTCTTGACGCGGCAGTCGTCGAGCTGAGGCTTGGTAAAACGGCGCTGCCTGCCCGGGGTTATTGCGGGCCTTATCAGGCCCTGGTGCACCATCCTGTAGAGTGTAGAGGTGCTGATGCCCAGGTACTTGGCGGCTTCCCGGGTCGTGTAAGTGGAGCTTTCGGAACTCGACATGTCCGCAAGATTAACTGGATTCTGAAGGGTAGTCAACATCTATCGATCTTCTCCATCATCTGCCAAGTGACCACTCGCCTCCCTATCGGGATCTGCGCGCAGTTTATTGGCGCAGCACATGGGGCAGGTCCGCGGCTGTCCAGTAGCCGTCGACATAGGCGACCGGGACTATCTCGTGTTTCCGGAGAAGAGATTGCAGGTCGGCGCTCAAGACCTTGTCGGTGACGAGACATCGCTTGATGATGAGCTTAGGATACATGGGGGACACGACGATGTGGTCATAATATAAGAGCTGACCGAGTCCAACACGCACCTGCCGAGCCTCATCTCCTCTTATCGTTTTCACTTCGAACAGGGTCACTTCGCTCTGGGTCACCGCCAACAGATCGAATAGTCCTTCGTAGCAGTCGACGGGCGGATCGATGGCCGATAGGAGACTGTAAAGTAGGCGCTCGTGCGCCGTATAGCGTCTGCCCAAGGCGTCTGGGTCGTATATGCGACGAGCGACGCGGCCGAGAGGTGGAGTCTGCGCGCGTTGGGCCACCTCGTCGCGGCGGATCCTACGTTTATGACCGGGCGTGCCGATTTGAACTTCCACCGTCGGCTCTTCCGGAGCGCGTCGAACGTCGACATATGCAGGGTAGTATCCATCATCAATCTCCACGATGTCGCCGAGTTGGCGAGCCAGAGCAGGCAGTATCTTCACGGAATTCCGCGCGGAGTGCGCAGAAACCCCTATGGCGCCCCATAGGCCCTCCTGGTCATCCTGGTTGCAGAGAGTCTTGATCCGCCCGTACTCCTCTTCCCCATCGTCAGCAGTTTGGAGACAGAGCCCGAGTTTGTACGCGGGAAGGCCGGGCATATCTTCCACAAGACGCAGCATGATGCGGTATGGATGGGAGACCCGTCCCCGCGAATCAGGCAGTGACATGCGGAGCAAGGCTTCCCTCCAGATGGACCTGGCAGTCTCGTCAAGCGCCTGGCTGCCTTGTTCGAGGAGAACCTCAGCCTCTTCGCTGAGGCAGCCCGAACACACGAATCCAAGTAATTCGAAGAGGCGTCGGATATCTCGGGCAAAGGTTCTACTGCCTTGGCTTGCCCGGGGCTTGGCGTGCTCCGCCTCGAGAAGGCCCTCCATATTCCCGGTTGGGGACCGGAAAGCACGGACTGATGCTCTTGCCATGGCGTCACCGACGACGCCATCGTCAAAGATGTTCACGCCACTGTTGATCAGCTTACGGAGTACACCGAGTGCAGCGGTCAATTTTGCAATCTTGTTGATCTGGTGCGGGAAGTTCTTCATCTACCACCATGCTCCGAATTGTGGCGGTCTGCCGTGAGAGGAGCCAGCGGCCCAGCAAACGCATAAGGGAACGGTTCACCACGACCAGGCACGGCGCAGTGGCGATCGGCGACGCTCGCGACACAACCGCTGCTTAGGTGGCCTCTGAGTAAACCCGCTTTCGGGCCGAGCCGCGTCTGAACGGCGAACGGCAAAACCATCGTAACCCTGGCTCTCTGAAACAATTGGCCATGACTGCCGACGGTCTCGCCACTTCGGTGAACCAGCTCGCTCACTGGACTTTCTTTCATTGTACCCCTGCCAACAGGCAAGTCAAGCGCGTAAAGCCGAGGATTCCCCAAATCTGCAATAACCCGCTGACGAAGTCTCCGCCCTTCCGGCGCGATCGTTTCGCGAACAAGGAGGCGAGAGGGAACAGGATTTCCTCTCGCCTCCTGCATTTGCGGCATTCACTATCTCTGTCCGAGCAGACCTCGGCGTCGGCCGGATCAGACCTCGTAGAGGGCGGGGTCGAGGACGATGCGGGTCTGCTTGGCGATGGCTTCGTTGATCTTGCAGACCGTCACGGTATCGCGGTATCCGACGACGACATCGGCGACGGGCGGCGTCCCTTCTCGCAGGCTCTTGAAGAACCCCTCAAACTCATAGACGATGTCGTTCTTCTCGCCCTCGGCTCCGATTTTCTCCTGGGCGTCTTTTTCGGCTCCAGCGATGTACTTCTTGCCGGTGATGAGGGTGACGACAGTTCTCCCTTCGACTTCCTGGGCATGAGCGAGTTTCACCCAAACCGGCTGCTTCTTGCCGATCTCAAAGGCGAGATTCCCTGTGCCGAGGGGATAGCCGAGAGACAAGGAGATGGTGCCATAGGGTCCCATGAACTGCTCTCCGACTCCGTCATAGCCGTTGGTGAGGACGGAGGTGTAGTTCATGGTGACACCGTTGGGGTATTCAATCAGCGCGTTGATGTGGTCCCAGACGTCGCGTCCATCCTTGTAGAACATGAGTTGGCCGACGCCGCTGACGGCGACGGGGTGGGCGCCGAGGAACCAATCGGCGACGTCCACCTGGTGGGAGCCGAACTCCGCCATGAGTCCACCGGAGAGGTCGGAATAGAGCCGCCAGTTGAGGAGCTTCTCCCACTTGGGGTCAGGGACGAACGACCGCCAGTCAGAATTCGTGTTCCACTGGCAGCGAATGGCGGTGATGGGGTGCTCCTTGGGCCCGATGACCTCGGTCTGAATGTGCTGGAGGGCCTTGAGGTAAAGGGGATTGTATCGCCTCTGGTGTCCAACCTGGAGGAACTTCTTGGTGCGGCGGACGGCGAGCACCATATTCTTGGCTTCTTCGATGGAGAACGCCATGCACTTCTCGCAGAAGACGTGTTTGCCGGCGTCGAGGGCAGCAATGCTGATTTCGGCGTGCTGGTACTGAGGGGTGATGACCAGAACGGCTTCAATGTCCTTCATCTCGAGGAGCTTGCGGTAGTCGTCGAACGCTTCGGCTTTGCGCGCCATTCTCTGTCCCATTTTAAGATGCTCGGGATAAACATCGCACACCGCGAGGATGTTGATGTTGTTCATGCGGACGACGTTTCGCATGATGGTCTGGCCGCGGCTTCCGGTGCCGATGACGCCGATGTTGATGGGGCGTCCATCCTCGGGGGCGGGCTCCTCGCCGGTGCTCTTGTTTGTTGCCCGGATGGCAATGGCGGCCGTGGCAAGGCCGGCGTTGCGGATGAAGCTGCGTCGTGAAATCTTTCCTGTCTGGGTCATCTTCTCCTCCCTGCTGTGGTTATATAGTTTTTCCCTGTTCATCAGTTCAATTTGAGTTGAAGTTTATCGTCAGAACCTTGACTTTCGCCTCGGACGCTTGTTCCGGAATGAGGACGGCTTTGACTTCCGCATGCTTCTTGTAGTACGCCCGCGTCCAGTCCGCTCCAAGGACGTAGAAAGACGTGGAAAGGGCGTCGCTGTCAGTCGCGGAAGGGGCGACGGCGGAGGCGCTCACCATGCCTTTCGCGGGGAAGCCGGTTCGCGGGTCGAGGATGTGGGAGTAGGGTTTGCCTTCGATTTCGAGGACTTTTTCCGGGGCGCCAGAGGTGGAGATGGAGCCGTCCCGAAGCGCGATGACAGCAACGGATTTCTCCTCATCGCGGGGGTCGCGGATGCCGATGTGCCAGCCGTCCTGACCCGGGGGCGAGCCGATCGCATACAGGCTGCTGCCGCCGCTGTTGACAAGTGCGGCTTCGATTTTGCAGCTTCGCAGGAACTCGACGGCACGGTCCACTGCAAAGCCCTTTCCAATCCCGCCCAGATCCAGCTCCATGCCGGGCTTGTCGAAGCGAATCGTGCCTGCGTCTTCGTCGAGGCGAACACGGTTCATGCCGACGATTTGGAGAGCTGCCTCGATTTCTTTCTGAGGAGGCAATCTCCCCTCCTTCTTGTAAAATCCCCACGCTTTGACGAGCGGGGCGACGGTGATGTCGAAGGCGCCGCCGGTTTCCCGCCAGAGTTCTCGGGAGCGAAGGAGGAGGTCGAAAAGCTGCGGCTCAACGCGGACAGGCTCTTCGGCGGCATGGCGGTTGATATAGGAGATTTCGCTCCCTTCCTTCCAGCGGCTGAGCTGGTTGTCGAGCTCGACAATCAGCGCGAGGGCCTGTCGGGCCGCGGCGGAAAGGTTCGTCGCGTCGGCTCCGTAAATCAAGATTTCAAAGAGCGTGCCCATCGCCGGCTGAGAGACCGAGACGTCCGGCGCCGGATTTGTGGGAATCGCGGCGTCTCCTGAGTCTGCCGACGTGGACAAAAGTCTTGCATACATACACTAATTTCGCCTGCCCGCGTTCGCGCAGAGCCGCGAGGCCCGGGCAACGGGACCGTGCCCGCTTCTGCGCCGCGTGGGCCTGATCGGCCAGGGACGGAATGAAAGGTCGAGTTCTTCAGGATAAAAACAGCCCGGCTTCGGGAGGCGCTTCGCGGCCGAGGCGAGAAGTCTGATGCGAATGCGCGGAACCTCTCGCGTTCGAGGCCGGAGAAACGCTGTCGGCCGGGGAAAGCCACAAAACGGGAATCGTGCGAGGCGCAAGCAACCGCCTTTGCCAACGAAGGGGAGCCGCCCGCGTCCCCTGCATACAGAAATAGTATCTCACGCGACCGGCGGACGTTCAAGCTCAAATTAGGTCGCTGCTTCTGGCCCTCCATAGCCCGCCCCGGTCAACGGCGGTCCGGGGAGTTCGCCGCTCAGGACTGCTCACCGTCGCAGACTGAGAGGCTACAGGCGTACTCGCGATAGGCTTGCACGTGGAGAGAGGCCGGGGTATATTGTCTGAAGGTGGGTGCGAGTCCTGGGTGCACGGTGCGTGGGGTGTCACATTTGCAGTCGCGCGCGGGATGGCGATCTCCTGAACACGGTAATTCAAAGCTGCCGAGACAGAATGGTGTATCGTAAGTCTGACGGGGCACAGGCCCCGGCCGCAGGGATACGCGCAGCACCGTTGGAGGTCCCGGCGGTAACGGCGCCCTGGTTCCTCGATCCGAACGGGCAGGTAATCTGGAGGGAATGCAGAAATGAGAGCTATCCAAGTTACGGGTCTTCTCTTGGTTTCGGGATTTCTGTCGGCCTTCGGCGAGTCGCAATCCGAAGCGCTCCCCGGACGGTGGGAGGAACTCCCTGTGCCGCTGGGAAGACAACGGTACATCTCTTCTGCCGGGTTGGAGCCGGGGGGTGTCCTGTGGATCACAACTACCTTCGCTCTGTTCTACTGGGATGGGCGGCAGTTTCGGTTTCCGGCCAACGAGAAAGTCCTTCCTCTGCCTCCCTTGTGGCGGTTTCACGGCGGCACCGACCGCGAGCTGTATGTCTCCGCAACAGGTAGCGACGAACATCATGGTCAGCTATACGAGTTGAGGGACGGTGAGGCCCTCTACGCGGCGGATTTTGAACAGGAGGTGACCCGCGAGATCGCCGGTCTTTACGTGTCTAAGTCCGGCCGCCTTTTCAATTGGGGGAACTCCTTCCTGGCGACGTATGTGGACGGCGAATGGAAAAGGATTGACGCTCTTCTGGACCAGAGGTTCACCCTGGTCTTCGACACTGGCGAGAAGGTTCACTTTTACTACAACGGGAATCTCTATTCCGCCGATAAGGATGGGAACGCGCAGCACCGGGAGATTCCGGCGCCAATCAAGAGTGTTTTCGGGCAAAGGGCGGTTTACGGGACCCTCTGGGGCGAAAACACAATGGCGATTTACGAGTCCGGCGGGTCCGGGTTCTATGTTTATCGCCTCGACACAGGGGAGCCGGCTGGCTCGGAGAAGAAAGGGGAATATCTTGGCGGTTACGCTGTCTATGACATGCTTCGCATGGGTGACGGCTCGATGTGGGCGCTGGTGCTCAATGCGGAATCCCGGCTCCACGGCTTCTACAGGGTCACGCCAGAGAATCAGATCGAGTATATGAAGGAAACGGAAGCTTGGGGATGGGGAGCCAGCCGTTACACGATGTATCCCGAATCCATCCTCAATGGTTCGGATGGTTCCATCTGGTTCGAGGCGGCTGGCGGCGGAATCGTCAAGTATAAGCACGGGAAAATGGAGGAGTCCGGCTGGAGAGACGGGATTGGGTCGGTGGGATTCCGTTGGCTACTTGAGGACCCGAAGGGAAGTATCTATGCCGTCTCCCTCGAGGGCGTCTGGAGGTACTCCCCCGGACTGGCGCCCGGGGAGTTGCCCTCCTGGGTGCGGCAGTGGGAGGAATATCGCGTCGCATCCTGCCATCCAGTTCGCGATAGCGAGGGGAACATCTGGATGTTCCTTGAGGACCAGCCGGGGAAAATCTCTCGCTGGGACGGAAATAGCTGGACGCACGTGGAGTTTCCCTATCGGATAACGAGAGACACGGCAACGATGTGGGACGATCAAGGCCACGTATTTTTTGAGGGCCATTCCAACCCTGAATCGTATGACGTGAGCGTGAACGGCGTGGAGCCACACGTCCGGATGGGGGAACTGTTAGTTGCCGCGGTCAGGCGGGGAGCAAAGCGCATTTGGGCGGGTCGGTTTCTCAACGGCTGCGTTGTTCTAAAAGATGGAAAAATCTGGTGGGGGCGATTCCCTTCGAGAAGTGTTTCTTACTTCGACGGCGAGCGATGGCACACTCTTAGCCCCAAATCCGAGATTCACGCACTCAACGAAAGCCCAAAGTATGGGATTCTCCTGCACACCGGCGGAGGGAAGTTCTTCACGTACGAGGACGGGCAGTTCGTTGAAATCCCGGTTTCGAGACAACCGGGTGCCCGGTGGCTTTGGGGATCGAAGTGGTTGCAGCCGTATGAAGAGGAGCTTGTGAAGCAACGCCCTGGGGAGTACATCCCGGTCGAGATGGGGAAGGATGGCAAATTCCACTTGTTGGCGCCGCGACAGCGGACATCTTCGGCCGATGCGGGCGATGGGGACTGGGTGTTGGGCGAGGCTATGCCGCAATACGTGGAGACCCTCACCCCCGGGATTCGGGAAGGCTTCTGGAACGACCCTCGTTCGTCCGAGGGCTACAGGTTCTTCGGGAGTGAAATCGTTAAGTGCGACTATTGGCACACACCGTTATTGGGGAAGGAACACAGTGTAATTCAGGTTCTTGAGGATCGTGCCCACAATCTTTGGTTTTACCTTCATCTCCGTCCCCCTGGCAAACAGGTCTTCATGAAGCGGCTGAGTGATTTTGAGCTGAGGGCGAAGGAGATTCCTCCCACAGCGAAGCGCTCCGTGACGGTGCGTGTGGAGCCATTTTGCGGCGATGAGATTCAACCGCGTGCAACTCTTTTTTGGCGGGTCAACGCTGGACCCTGGCAAGGCGGACGGACGGACAGGACTGTGACGGTGGACTTCTTTCGGGAGGGGAAATATGAGTTGGAGTTTGTGGGGATGGACCTGTTGGGCGGAACGACCCCGAAACCCGTCAGTTTCGCCGTGGACGTCAGCGTGCCTTTTCCAGAGACGACCCTTGCCTCGGAAGGCCCATACAGAGTCGAAGACATTCTCTGGCAAAGCCCGGCGAAGGCTATGCCCTCGGAACCCGGCGAAACGCCCTGTCTCGCGTACCGCATCAATGGCGGTTCCTGGCAGCCGGCGTACAAAGGGGAATTCTTATCGTTCGGCGAGCTTGACCCGGGGAACTACCGCGTAGAGGTTGCCGCAGTCGAGGCCGAGAAATGGTACGATCCCACCCCGCTTGCGTTCGAGGTGACCTACGCTCCGGATTATGAGCGGATTGTGGACCAGAGGCTGGGCACGATGCGAGAACATGCCCGGCTCGGCACAACGCACTTCCGGATGCTCCAGGAACTCATCGAGCACGATCCGCACTTCCTCGGATGGCGCGACGCCGAGGAAGTGAAAGCGGCCATGGCGGAACTGAAAATGGCGGGTCCCAGCGCTGTGCCGATACTCAAGAAACGCCTTGTGAAGGCGCGAGAAGAAGCGGCGCTTGTTCTGGTTCTTCAGCGGCTCCTCGACGAACTCAGGAAGAGGTGACGCGCCGTCAGCGCATCAATCTGTGCGGCTGCTCCCTCTGACCGCGGCTCATGAACTCCCTTGGCCCTTCGCACGCGGGCCGAATTTAAGCGCACGGTGTCTTGGGCGGAGTTTTACGCCTGTGCGCGGACGCGGGCAGGCGAGTGGCATTTGAGAGAAGGCGACGCAGCGGGGCCGCTTTATCGTTCCCGAACAAATTTCTTGTTGCTGGGGGAACCTGAGTGCTATCGGATTTCCACTCGATAGAAGCGTTGTCTCGGATGGTCGTAGAATGGCGCCTCGGGGTGAGCTGCCCATTCGTCAAAGAACGACGCGTAATCTCCCGTTCCCTCAATTACGTCCGAGAAGGGCTTCCACATGGTCAGGTCCATGAGCTGTTCCGGCCCGTCGTCGCCGGAGAGGGGTTTGCGGCCTCTCGCCGGCCACAACTCGTCGGCGTAGCAGACCGTGTAGTTCCTGCCACTGAGAGCCTTCCAGGCAACGACGGTTCCTTTGTAATCGTCTTCCTGCGAGTCTCGCACAGTTAGCATCGCGACCACACGCAGGCACGAGGAGGGGTCATGGGGGTCCGTGCCAGCGATATATTCTTCGCGGGCGGTTTTTCCGTCGGCGTCGTCGTCGCTTTCGGCATCTGCTGCATCGTAGGGACTCAAGCCGTTGAAAAGCTCCCATTCGTCGCAAATGAGGTCCGAGTCAAAATCGAGCACGAACTCGTAGGCGCCAATATCGAAGTAGGGACTTGACCCTTCGCCGGTATTTGGGACGTAAGGGTTATCCCATCTGAGATGCCCATCGGCATCGAGAAGCGGGGTAAACGCACTTGTCCCGGAATCAATACATGGCGAACCGGGCTGCAACCGAAAATCTCCCCTTGCCGCGTCGCGGAACATCGGGTCGAGAGAGATATTGCCTCTGCCCGAGTCTCCATCCGTGGTATTGAGGGATGTTCCCGCGCATCCGACGAGGTCATCCCCGTTGTTCCAGAGGATGCAGTTGACGATTTTGGGGGATGCGTCCGGAGCGTAAATGCCATACTGGCAGCCCACAATCGTGTTGTTGGCGATTTCCGGCGACCTGGAGGGGCCGCAGAAAATGCCGTAGTACGTGTTGCGGATGACGTTGCCGGTGAAGGAGACGTTCGAGGATTGACACTTGATTCCGCCGGTGGGCGTGCCGTCGGGAGAGTCGCCGACAATCCGGCAGTTTCGTACGCTCCCGGAGCTCGTCGAGTCGAAGGTGATGAAGGTTCTGGGGTCTGGGGGAACCGGGAACTCGATGGTTGCCCCCTCGGCATAGAACTTGCCGGACACGAGCAGGTCCACTCCCGGTTCGGCGAAGCGAAGCGTGGCGCCGGGAGCAATCCACAGAGTCCTCCCTGTGGGAATAGCCAGGTCGCTCGTGAGAAAGTGCGGACAATCGTATCCCGGCCAGAGTGTATCCTCGAGGATGGGGCCGTGGACGACGCCGTCATACGCGTTTTCCTGGAAGGTGTTGCTCCAGACGACCGGGTAAGCTCCCGTCTCACAGAAGATCGGAAACCTGCATCCGATGAAGGTGTTCTGCGTGATTTTGGGGGAGGAGTAACCGCCCGAAGCGGCATGCAGAAAAACGCCGTAGTTGCAGACGACGAAGCTGTTTCTTGCGATCGTCGGCGAGGACGAAAGGCAGTGAATCCCGTAATAGGCGTTTCGAATGATGTTGTTCGTGAAGTGGACGTTCGAGCTGTAACATTCGATCCCTCCGGAGAGCTCGACAGAGGAGCCCTTGACGGAGATGACTGAATTCTCGATCTCTCCCCAGGAACCTTCCTCAAAGACGATGTGCGCGCTCTTTCCGCTCTGCAAATCAAACTCGAACGTCACACCCCTCGCAACCAATCCCCCTCGCACAAAGAGGTCTTTCTTGTCGGTTTTGAACTGCACGACAACGCCCGGCTCGATGGTCAGAGTTACGGGTTCATGGGTCTTGGTGGTGCCGACATAGACGCTGTTGCTGATCTCGTAAGGCCGCCCTCCTTCCACGTATCTCCACACCGTGTCCTCTGAGATGACCCCGCCCTGATTGAAGCCGAGGGTCATAAACTGATACAACCTTCCCACGTTATCGTCCACGGAACGGTTTCCGGCACGGTCAACGGCTTCCACCTTGAAGTAATAGATGGACCGCGGGACAAGCTCCGTGAGCCTCAGTTC
This sequence comes from bacterium, assembly GCA_030691545.1. Classification (GTDB taxonomy): domain Bacteria; phylum Auribacterota; class JABMQX01; order JABMQX01; family JABMQX01; genus JAUYEE01. Next base: position 25,693 of record JAUYEE010000098.1, read on the forward strand.
GTGTATTGTGCCGCGTAAGACCTGCGAGGCGGCCTGCGGAAGGGCCAGGGGGTCCGTGCCGTAGTACACCGTCCCCACACATAGCTCATCCGTCGTCCATTTAATCAGGGCGAATGTGTCCGCGACCTGCGTGGACTGCACGGCGCTGATCTTCGGAGAGGCGATGTCCACGAATGCTGATGCGCTCTCGGCGGTACCGTACGAAACGGTAACGACGTCCTTGTCTGATACGCCCAATTGGCCGTCGTTTGCCTTGTCGCCCTTCGCTGTGACGATCTGCCCGATGAACATCGCGGAGCCCGGTTCGGTTTCGGTCAGAGCAACGGTCTCGGGTTCCGCCTCCGATGTGCTGGACACCGCGACGAAGACCTCCTCGGCCGCCCCCGCATCCGCGTTCGCGGCGGCATCGAGGACCGTAATCACGATTGAGTCGCCGAGCTTGTAGAAGAGCCTGTCCAGGCTGACGGTCCCGACGGCTCGCGACACAACCACGTCGTCAATGTACCAACCGTCTCCCTCGCCGCCGTCGGTGTTGTCATCGGATTCCATGCGGAATCGCACTCTGACTCGATTCCCGACGAACGCGTCCAAGTCGAAGGTCACCCTTTCCCAGGGAATGTCGCCGCTCCAGCCGGGGACTGGCCCGGAGGGATTTCCTGTGCTGAGAGTCTCGAAGGGCGTGCCTTCGGTCATCTCCTCCTGGGTCAGCGAGACCCATTCCAAGGTCCCTTCCCGCTGAATCTGAACAAATCCCCCGTCCCACTGGTCTTCGGAAAGCATCCGGTGCCAGAAGGAGAGTTGAGCCGTGGTCGTCCCGCGAAGGTCAATGTAGGGCGTGTCCAGCGAGTTTGCTGCCGGGAGCGGGTAATCGTCCGTGTGCCAGCAAGCGATGCCGGAGTGAGACGCCGCGGTGGTGATTTGCCAATCGCTGACCCCACCCGAAATCACAGCCGACGACCAGTCTCCCGCCGCCGAAGCGCTCCCCTCCTCGACGTCATCCGAAAACAGAATAATCTGGTGCTTAGTCGTAAAGGAGTAGTACTCGCCGCCGTTGTCATCAGCCATCTCGTTTCCCACCAGGTCGGTCGCAGCGACGCGGAAACGATAGAGCGTCTCTTTCTCGAGTTGGTTGACAACGACGCTGTGGCGGTTGGTGACGAGGTCGCCGAAGGCCGACGACGTGAAGGGAGGGGACACGCCGTAGTCCACCCGCGCGGTAGCGAGTTCGTTGGTCTCCCACTCGACCACGGCCCAGGTGTCCCGGACATCCACGACTTTAACGTTAGAGATGGAGGGCGGAGAATCGTCTATTGTGGCTGTGGCTGTCACGGTTCGCGCCGAGCCGGAGCCGTCGTTGGCGTCCTCATACGCGGCGGTGATGGTATCGCCGTCCGCGACCTGGAGCACGCCATCAAACAGCGGCGCACCCGTGGAAAGGGGGAGTTCCGCAACGAAAACCCCGGAGTTGGAGAATGTTTCGCGGGCGAACGCCAATTCCACATCTCGCGGACTTGATAGGTTGACGAGGGCCAGCTCCGTGACAAGCGGGCTGCCATTCAGGTCCATATCGGCGAGGGATAGCCGCACTGGCGTCCGGGGCGAGTATCTCGTCTGGTCGAACTGCAGAAGCCCCTTGCTCGTGGCAGTAAACAGCGGGGTTTCGGGGTCGCCCAAGAGGTTCAGGTCGAAGTAGCACCACCGCGTGGAGCCCGTGAACAGCACGTCGCCGATGTTTGCCTCTTTCGATTCCTGCAACGCCTTGCCGAGGTTGGTGATTCCCTTCTCGAAGACAGCTTCCAGGAAAGCCCGGTCGAACTTTTGAGAGGTCCCGAGGGTTGTTTCGGGCGAATACCAGCCGTAGCGAGAGTTCGCCACGACGGCAAAGGCCCCCCATTCGCCCTTTACAAAATGTTCGGCGATGCTGTCGTCGAAATCAAACGCCCCGGAATCGCACCCCTGAGTGTAGAACATGAAAGGATACCCGTTTTGCAGGGCGTCCACGTCGTCTTTTGAGAGTCCGAGCGTCTCGTGTTCTGTCGAATGACCCAAGTGATTAACGATGTGAGGCGAGGCGTTCAGTGCGTCTATCACGGCGGGGACCGAAAACGTCCCCTGTTTTTGGTAGAGGCGGGTCAACTCAAAGCTCTCCGGCAGGAGAGGCACCAGTTCCTCTTTTGAATCGTCTCCCCACGTCCGGCTGTCGAGGTTTTGCCCGACCCATAGCGCGCGAGAGAGATTCGGGGACCTCTCGATTTCATATTGCAGGGTTTTCCGGACGAAGTTGTCGGCCTCGGACGGGTTGGAGACCGGCGCCCGTCCCACGTAAACCTCGGCGATGAGGTCCACCTCTCCGCCGTGTTCGCCATCCCCCGCCTCGCCATAGATGCCGTCGCCATTGTAGTCCCAGTTTCCATCGAGACAGCCGTAGTAGAGATCGCAGGGAATGTAAGAATCAATGTACAATCCGACTTCTCCGTAAACGCCGCGCGCCGGGATAATCTCCGTATCCCCGCCCAGAAGAACGTACTCCGTGCCGAGTTCTTCGTAGCATTTCCGGATGAAATTGCGGATTTTCTCCTTCAGGTCGGCGCCCTCGGAGGTTTCTTCTATCTCCGTGATGGTGGCGATGCTGCCGGTCAGTCCCTTCTGCCTTTTCCAGTCCAACAGAGGCTCGAAGGCTGGCACGTAGGATTCCTTTGTGATAATCAGGTACTCGCAGGAACCCGCGTTGAGAGTTACCTCGCCTTGACTTTTCTGGTCGGATAAGGGGCTGGAAGCCGCTTCTACGGCTTCTCGCTTTTGCCACTGGCTTTTCTGGGGGCGAGGATACAGCTTCAGGGTGGCCGGGTTGTCCACGGTCGCCCTTGCTTTCGCCTCGTCGAGGGCGTAGCTGCGAAATCCCGCCTTCGGCGGGACTGGCTTGGCCGGTTCGCCGGAAATCGCGGAGACGGTTACCGTTGCCGTCAAGCTCTCATAGTAGCTGACCTCGCCGGTCGAGGGGACGTACTGAACGGGATACAGTCGTAAAACTGCCATTCGATACCCGCGGAGCGTCTGGACCGAAACAAAGTCGTAAAAGCGACCGGGGAATGATGCGTCCTCCGGAAAAGGAGAGGAGGGGGTCAGGGGCTGGGGGTCGGGGTTCAGGGGGAGGGCGCCAGGGCGTGTGGGGACGGCCGGGCGGCCTCGCTCCAACTGAAACCGCCCCGGAATCTCCTTTTGATTGGAGGCCGTCACCGTGACGGAGACAACGTCGGCGGAGGGGGGAAGAAGAATCCTTGCAGTCCTGAAAGGGACAACCGGCTTGCCCTCTTCAATTAGAAGAGAGAAGCCGGGCATCGTCAGGCGGGCGCGGCCATGCGATTCAGTAACGGTTGGCTTATCAAACGCATAGGGAACGATGATTTCCTTAGTGGCATGGGCATCCTGCCCATGATTCACGGGCTCGAAGCCCGTGCCACTTCCGCCCGTGGCACCCGTGTCCGCGTGAACAAGTGAAAGGCAACCCCATCCGAGCATTGCCACGACGGCCAGCAAAAACGCGATTGCCTGCCTGGCGAGGGATGCAGGCGAGACGCCTGCGCTACAGGCACGGTCAGATGCAGGCGAGACGCCTGCGCTACAAGGGCCGCAAGAGATGCGCATTGCCGAGCTCCATTTCCCTATTTCGCGGGTCCCCCCATGAAATCTGTACACGCCGCTTGATTCTTTCAGATGACAGTCCTCTGTTTATTCCGTCCAACGCCAAGCCTGCTTTAGGGAGCGAGGGCGCTCCTGTTTTCCGTAACGCCTGGAACACACTCACCCGTTCCACCCGCCTGGCGTCGGCACTACGTTATCCGATGCAGGCCCGCCGAAGCGGGCCTGCGCTACGTTCCGGCGCGCTGTGCCTGCTGTTCTGTGGATGGCTTCTGTTTGAACAGACGCTTCGAGATGTCTCCGCACATGATGCTCACCTTGACAATCGCCGCTGCGGTCACGACGGCTATCGCGAGTGCCATTCCAAAGTTCCAGAAGGCACGTTTCCCGCCCTTGGGCATCGCGTCGCCCATAAAGCTTTTCTTGTTGTGAAGCACCATGAAACAAATGTAAGCCATCGGCAGCAAGAGGACACACAGGGAAGAGGCTGAGACGGCAATCCCGAAGGGCAACTCCCATGCGACGCCGAGGGCCCCGACGGCAGGCGCCAGGACCATCAGCCTGAACCTCCAGCCAGTGGGTTCGATTCCTAACATTTCCGAGAGAATGAACGCGCACATCAGCATGTGCACCGTGATCGTTGACAGACCGATAGCAAGCATGCCCAGCCCGAAGATGACATGTCCAAAGACCTTCCCAACCACCGGAGCCAGAACGCCGGCCGCTTCCACCGCGCTCCGGGTGACCACCCCTCGTTCATACAGGACATTGGAAGTGGCAATGGTCACAAACGTTATGGCCAAAACGAATGGGAGCGCCATGCCGGTCACTAAGTCGAAGTACGCCAGACGGTTGTGCTCCTTTCCCCACCCTCTTGCCAGAACGGAATAGGGATACAGGAAAACCATATTCACGCCAATCGTGGCTCCAAGGATGGCGATAAGTAAGTTCGCCTGTTCGCGGTCGAAAGAGCCGTCCGGGAGACGCGGCAGACGCGGAACCAATCCCTTGAAAAAGTCCCCCCACTTAATCCCTGTTTTCAGCACCACCAAGGCGAAGGCGACGACGATAAGCCACACGAGCACCTTCAGGGTCCTCTCGTAAATCCGGATGCCCTTGTGGCCCTTCGCATAATTCCAGGTCACGAACGTCGCGAAAACCAGAAACACGGCGCCCAGAACCCACGGTGGGATAGGGTTGGTTCGCCCCGTCGCCACGCCAGCCAAGTCATTCGCCGCGTGCGCCGCCAGCGCATATTGAGGGAAATGCCAGATGATCGAAGCCAGGAGCGCACTGAGCCCAAAGAGGAATGCAAAGGCGTAATGGAGTTCGTTGCGCATCGCTTCGTAAGGACACCGGCGAACCGCTACCGCTTGCTTGGCCATGGCGAAGAACATGAACATCCCGAGGAACATCGCCATGGGGGCCACCCAGACCAAAGAGTAGCCATACTTGGAACCCGCGATAAGAGCCGCCCCTGCGCTGCCCGCCCCGAGGGTTACCGCGCTCTGAATGAAGCCCGGGCCGGACAGCTTTGTGTAGCCAGTCACCCTTTTACACAAGGGGCTTTGATTCAACTCCGCGAGCTTCTGTCTTTCCTCTTCAAGCTTCGCCGGGTCTATTGTGCATCGAAAGGTGTATCGTGTCCGAAGCCCTTTCGCGCACGCCGTTTGTCTCGTGTTCAGTGTGTCTTTTTCCATCTCCTCCATCTTCCGTAATGGTCAGAAACGCCGGCGGCCGTTTCGGTTTGTGGTTCCTTCGTGGTGAGAAAACCATGCTGTTGACCACGAAGAGCACGAAGGACGCGAAGGTTAGCGGGAAGCATCTCAGAAATTATCCCCCATTTCAAGGGCTTTCTCGACGTACCAAGTGCTGCCAACCCGCCCCATTGCAACTCAACATACCACAACCCGCAAACCCGAGGCCCGATCTCTTCCTTGAGAGTTATTGAGCGACCTGGCCAAGCAAGGACTGTGCCTTTTCGTGGCCCGGATTCAGCTTTAAGGCGAGCTTCAGCAGGCTCAGGACCTTCTCCTTCTGGTACGGCACAAGCGACGCGGCGCTGATGTACGCTGCTTCCGACCCAATCTCCGCATAGCGCCTCGCCGTCTTCCATCTTCCCGTCCCTTCGTACGCGTCCACCAATAAGCTGTAGAGTTCCCCGTCATAAAGGTTGTAACGAAGCCCCTTCTCCAGAAGCTCGATTGCCTTCAGGTGGTCGCGGTTCGCCAAGTAAGCCTCAGCGATTGTCTTCAGCGCTGGAACATCCCTCGGATTCGCCCGAAGCCGCCCTCTTAGAGCGCGAATCGTGCCAGGCTGGTCCTTTTGGGATGCAGGCGAGACGCCTGCGCTACTATTTGTGTAGAGCGCGTGCAACGCGAGCCACACCTCATCCGCGCGGGGATAAAGCTCCGCCGCCCTTTCCAGCTCTTCAGCGGCTTTTTGCGGCTCATTCATCCGCTCGTAGGTGAATCCCAAGTACCGCCGCGCGAGAAAGTCCTTTTCGTCAGCGGCGAGCGCCTTTTGGGCTGCGTCCAGGGCCTCCGTGTATTTCTCGCGAAAGAGATGAATGCCAGCCAGCGTGGCATAGGCGCCGCGGGCCTGCGGGTCTTTCTCAATGACTTCGGCCACAATCTGGGTAGCCTGGTCGAGTTTTGCCGGGTCCGGGGGCCTCGCCCGCAGAGCTTCTTCGGCCAACAGCCTTGCCTGAGCTACCTTCAGCAAAGCATCCGCAGGTCTTTCTGACCGAAGCCTCTCCATAAGCTCGCCATCTCCGGGCAGGAACAGGGGGGCAATTCGTTGCTCGCTGGCCGCGGCAAGAATGTAATCCGCGATTTTCTGTTCAAACTCCTCGACGCTGATGGACAGCACCTGAGGGATGACCTCCTCGGTGGAAATGTTCTGCCCTATATAGGAAATCATCTTACGGACAACGTCCCGGCCGAATTTCTCGTCGAGGTATCGGCAGATCATTCGAGACTCGGCGTAGGCTGCCTGCTTGTGGAGTTGCGTTCTTGGGCGCGTGAAGCAACTGTTCAAGTCCTTAACGGGGATGATCTCACCGAGGTACAACATTCGCTGGAGCAGTCCGTCCCATTCCGCAGGGAGCGGGCTATCCTCATGAAGCGTCGCCAGACCCTCGGTGAACCAGAAGGGTATCTGCATGTTCGTCTGCTGGAGGTTCACGACGTGGACGAACTCGTGCCGCAGGACGTCCTTCCAGTCGAAGGCACCGCTCTTCGGCGAATCCATCGCCACGAGTTTCCCCAGACTCGCCCCCACCGTCGCGATAAACGGCAGCCCCACAATCCGCGCAGAGAACTGGTCGTGGGACTCGAAGATTTCGACCAATGTCGGGTTCCTCGGCTCATAACCGAACTCGCCGCACACGTCCCTGTAAACCTGCTCAATATACCCCGGCAGAAAGCTCTCCAAGACGCGCCCTTTCTCCTTGTCCCACCGCAGCAGGAAGTGTTCGGTACGCCAGCTCACGAAGTTCCGCTTGATATAGTCAAGGAGGTTGATGAAATTCGTTGTCCGCGGGTTGTAAGGGTCCAGGCGATAGGATTTCCTCAGATACTGCTCCGCCTGTTCCTCTTCGCCTTCTCGCATCAGCAGAACGCCCATCTTTGTGTGTGCCGCGGCGTCATCCGGTCTCAGGACGATGGCTTCCTTCAGAAGCTCCATCGCCTCCTCGTTTCGCCGCTTCTCTTCGCATGCGCGGGCCACGATGGAGTAGAATTCGCTGTACGCCGGGTTAATCGCAAAAACCTTTTTGCGGACTTCTTCGTAGGCATCCTTTTTTCGCTGCTGATAGAAACACGACGCCAGGTGCGAAAGGCTCGAGAGGGACCGCGGATTCACCTCCAGTGCTTTTTTCGCGGTCTCCTCGGCGGCTTCGTACTGGAAATCAAGCAACTGGATCGAGCTGAGAATATCCATCCCTCGGATGAGTTTCGGGTTAGACTCCAGAGCCTTCCGACACGATTCCGTCGCCAGGTCGTACTCGCCGTTAGCGGCGAAGATTGCTGCGAGTTCCGCGTGGGCTTCGGCGTGGTGGGGATTGATGCTGAGGAGCTTCGATAATTCCCGCGTTGCGTCGCCCGGCTGGTGACGCTCGAGGAACAAGCGCGCTTCCCACAGCAGCGCTTCAGTATTGGTCGGGTCCTTCTTGAGAGCTCGTTCCAGAACGCTGACGGCATCCTGCGGGTTGTCCGTCAGCGCGCAACCGACTGCGACGGCAATCATGTCGCCCGGTTCAATCGCATCGAGGTCAGCGACGTGCGCGTCCCAGAAATCATAGAGCCTGTGCAAGTGCTCTTGGGCCGCTTCCCTCTGACCGCTCTCAAGGAAAATCCGTCCCAGCCCTAAGATGGCTTTCGGATAGCCGGGGCTGGCCTCGAGCGCTTTCTCAAATTGCTGCCGTGCGAGGTCATCCTCGCCAACGTAGTCGAGGAGTTCTCCAAGAGAGACCCGCAATGCGGGCGAATCGGGAGAGGTCTTCAAGGTTTGGTCGAGCGCTTGTCTTGCCTCCGGATACCGGCCGGTCGCCCGAAGGACCTCCGCGTATCCAACGGCGGCATCCTCGCTCTCCGACTCCGGAGTCAGCGCCTTCTGGAATGCTTGCTCAGCCTTTTCGTATTCGCCTTTCCTCAAAAGAAGCTCTCCCAGAGCGACGGAAATCTCCGCTCGTTCCGGATGCCACTCCGCCGCCTGAGAGAGCCTCTCAACCGCCTCAGGGAGCCGCCCCGTCCCCAGCAGGCATCGCGAAACGCCAAGAAGCCCCTCCGGATTCCGTTCCTCCCGGGCAAGAACGGTTTCGTAGGCGATTCTTGCCAGGTCGTACTGAAGGCGACGGAGACAACTCGCCGCGACTCTCTTCAGCGCCTCGATGCTCGGGTTGGCGTCCCGGCAGTAGGTCTCCAGGGTTTGCTTTGCCTCATCAGTCTTTTTTTCAGTCAGCAGAAGGGCGACGAGGTTTTCGAGGGCCGAGGCGTCTTCCGGGAACAGCGTCAAGGTTGCCTGAAACACGAGTTTCGCCCTGTCCGGGAAGCCGTTTTCCAAACAGATTTCCGCGATCTGGCGAAGCTGGTCCGTGCCGAGGGTCTTCATTGCGAGGGCAATGTCCATTTCCCTCCTGGCCTCGTCCTCTCTACCGGCGAGCCGCGCGAGCAGCTCGATCAATTTCGCCCGGGCGGCGAAATTCGCCTCATCGCGGTTCAGAGCAGACCGGTACAGGTCAACGGCCGCCGAATACCTCCCGGTCTCGAACGCTTCGTCGCCCATGCGCACAAGGTCGTCGCTGCTTTTCGCCTCAAATTCCGTCGCCCCGCAAGGCGGGGTGGAGAGTCCTAAGACGAGGGAACAGAGAACCTCGAGGGCGGTTATCAGAGACCTCTTTTGAGAGCCTGAGAACAGAAATCTTTGAGCTCGCCATGCCATTTTTCTACTCCCGTGACCGTGGAATCTTCCGAGGGCGAAATTGGCGCCTTCGCTCGGTTACTACGTGGTCCGTTTCATAAATACGGTGACGTATTTTTGGATGAATCCGCTGGTCGAGAAGCCCGGCTAAAGCCGGCTCCGGACGACAAGCCGCGGGACCCTGATACCACCGCCTGAAGACGGTGGCTACAGGACGATGCCGGCTGAAGCCCGGCAGGACACGACAATGTTCAAAGTGGGTCATCGCGGTCAGTACCCTCGTGCACCGCTCGTAACCGTATTTACGAAAGCATGTACTATGCGTGTGGCCGTATTTGGGTGGCAAGGCCGACCGCCCGAAATGTTTCACGAGCGTCGGTTATTCCGCCCTTACAGGGCTTCCGTTTCCGACGGGTTTCCGTACCCAGGGCGTTGCCCTGGGCTATGGTATTGCGCCCCGTTGGGGCGTGGCATTTTCTCCGCGACCAAGCCCTGAAAGGGCGCCATATCATAGCGATGCCTGCCCGCGGCAGCGCACAAAGTTCAGACCGGGGTCCAAGTCGGTTGTGCACGGCAATGCCGTGTCGGGCTGGCACGGCCAGGGGGCAACGCCCAGGGGACCCTGTCGAATCGAATCATCCAAGCCCTGAAAGGGCGGAATAAGGCGATGCCACTACAATAGAGCCACACTGGCTACTAAGATATTTGTTGCCGTGCCGCGTCGCAAGAGGTATTCTTGTTGTTGAGGAACTGAGGAATTCCTGCATGGTTCATTCGCGCGGCCAGGCCCTCGCCCGCATTTCCTGCGAACAAACCGTCTCGCGAGTCGTCTCAATAGCATAGGTTTCGCTGTCCAGAGAAAGAAAAGACAACTCCGGCAGGCACGTGTGTAACTGGCATTTAATAGCGGGAGACACAGACAAATGTTCTATCGGATCGTTCGATATGGCGTAGGTTTGCTCTTGTTGAGCGTCCTGTGCGGCATCCTCGGATGCAGCGGCAAGGGCGACGGAGACGACAATCTTGCCCCGCCGATCACGGACATCACCGGAACATGGGAAGGGGAAGCGAAGGACCCCGGCGTCACGGGGAATTACTTCTACCCGATCGAGTTCACGTTTGTACAGCACGACAACGTGGTAAACGGCACCAGCTCGTTTCCCGGACTGGCTCGCTTTCGAGGCAAGATAGACGGCTATGTCCTAAGTATCGAGGGCACAGACATGTACGCCTATATCACAAGCGACGGACTGGGAAACAAGGAAATCCGGGGCACCTTCACCTCCGCAGGGACTGCGGGCACCGGAACCGCCGCCGGGACCGGTGGACAAACCGCAACTTTCTGGCTGCGCAGGATTTCAGAGTTCGGCATCCTCTGAAGCGGTTCGTGATTCAACCACGGACAGACACAGACGGACACAGACGAGTGCTAATCTGCGTTCATTTGTGGTTTGTGGTACCTTTTTACCCCTATCGGCGGATTGCGGCCTCACTTGTCCGCTTTCTTTACCTCGGCCCCCTTCTGAGCGATATTGACCCGATAGAGACGAGCGTCATGAAGCTGGTTCTTTTCCGCGACCTGTCTCAGCGCGTTGACGACCCTCTCCTCGTTTTTCGGCCGCACCAGTGCGAACACCGAGCCGCCTCCGCCGGCGCCGGTGAGCTTGGCCCCGAGTGCCCCGTTATTGAGGGCAGCTTCGATCAGGAGATTGTTGGCCTCACCTGCCCCGCCCGGGAAGCCGCAGTAGAGCATGATCTCGTTGACAAGCCGATGGTTCTTGTTCATCAGATTGCCAAACGCCTCCAGGTCGCCCCGGAGCAGATGAATCTTCCCGACCCACGCGGTCTCCGCCACCTCGCTAAATTTCTCCAGGATGGGCGAGGTGTACTCGGGGTAGGTCATTTTCTTTTCGTACTCGAGGAGGTACCTCCCGCGAAGAATGGAGTGCACGCTCCCCGACTCCCGCACGACGCCGCTTGAGGCCACGATGAACGCCATCTCCTCGATGGGTGCGTCGAGTCGCTCGTACGTGGCGAAGGGCTCCTCGAATATGTTCTTGTGGAAGAGTTTACCGCGATAATCGAGGTACGCCAATCCCCCCATCTGCGTAACATACCGGTCGGAGAAACCGCACGTGACCCCGAGGTCAATCTCCTCAATTCGCTGGGTCAGCTCGGCAAGGACATAATCGTTAAATTCCGTTTTGGGCAAATCGTAGAACTCTTTCAAGGCATTGAGAATGATCAGGATAATGATGGAGGAGCCTGCCAGGCCGCTCTGCCGCGGGACCTCCGTCCAGATGCCGATTCTCACTTTCGCTTTTTCCATCTGGAGCTTGAGCGGGCGGTAGAACCGCAGCATCCTGGAGACCGCCGCCTTGAACAGCTTGAACTTATCGTCCGGGGTGAAAGGAATCTGCCCGACCCTCGCCGTTTGAGAGTCCACGGGATTGTCCAGTTCTCCTTTCTTGAGGAACTGGAAAGTCAGCTCTTCTGCTGGCTCGATGACCCCTCCGGCAAACAGGCTGATCGCAGCAGAGATAGTATGGTAGTCGCCCTCATTGGCATCGGTCGGGTTTCCGAGGATGTTGATCCTCGCCGGGATTTTCAACAGGTACCTTGCTTTCATGCCCAATCTCCAAGATCAATGATTTCGAGTTCCAGCTCCACTCCGTGGGCTGCTCTTACTTTTTCCCTCACGTCCTCGATTAAAGCCTTCACGTCCGAGTACGTCGCTCCGCCGGAAGTTATGATGAAGTTCGCGTGTTTGTGCGAGACAACTGCTCCGCCCCGCCGCATTCCCTTGCATCCTGCGAGGTCTATCAGTCTGCCCGCCGCCTGTCCTTCCACGTTTTTGAACACGCTCCCCGCGCTCCGGCAGCGAATCGGTTGCGATAGCTTCCGCAGAAGGAGGAACTGGTCCATTCTCTCTTTGATCGCCTGCGGCTCATCCTCATGAAGGACGAGGATGACCTCCGAGATAATCCCTGGAAAGCGTCGCAGATTGCTTTCTCGATAGCCGAATCGCAAATCGCTTTTCCCAAGGCGCACCTCCCCGCCTCCCGATGTCTCGACGAGGCGCACCTCCTCGATAGGCTCTCCAATCCACCCGCCGTGCGCCCCGGCGTTCATGATTGCGGCGCCGCCGACGGACCCGGGGATGCCCACGGCAAACTCCATTCCCGCCAATCCGCGTTCTGCAACCATGCGGGCGAGCTTCTGTAAGGACGCCCCCGCCTGCGCCACGACGCGATTCCGGTCGAACTGCACTGAACCTGCGCGCACACAAATGACCATTCCGCGTACGCCGGCGTCCGGGACGAGCACGTTCGTGCCCCTTCCGAGAACGAAATACGGCAACGACCACTCGCGGCAGAACGCTAACCCTTCCCTCAGCAGGCGGATGTCTGCCGCCGAAAGAAAGAGGTCCGCCGGTCCGCCAATCCCGAAGGAACAATGCTTCGACAGCGGCTCAGCAAGGGCAATATTCTTGCCGAACAGTCGCCTCGCTTCTTCAAGTAGGGTGTTCCCCACGGTCACGCCTCAGCGAGCTTAGCTCGCACGTTGTCGAGAATCCCATTCACGAACTTGCCGGATTCGGCCGTTCCGAACTTTTTGGCGATGTCCACTGCTTCATTGATCGTGACGACATGGGGAATATCCGGCCGAAACGCCAACTCGTAAACCGCCAGCCGCAGCATGTTGCGGTCCACCGGAATGATTCGCTGGATGTCCCAGTTGAGCGCGTGCTCGGAGATGGTTCGATCAATCTGCTCCTTGTGCTGAACGACACCCCGGATCAGAGACGCGGCAAATTCCTCTATCTCCCGTTCCGTTCTGTTCATCTGCCAAAAACTGGCAAGCTTCTCCTCTAAGTCGCCCGGGTTGACCTCGATACCGTAGAGGAACTGAAGCGCGAGCTCTCTCGCTTTTCTCCTGAGAGTCATAGAGCAAATCCGCCTTTTGGTTCTGCCGGAAGGCGACGGTTCCGCCACCTCCGCAACAAGAAAGCTATGCGAAAGAACGCCCCGTCGTCAAGAAATGTAATGCGTGCATCTTCAGGGAAACTCACCGCGCGCATGTAGTAGCACAGGCGTCCCGCCTGCTATTCCCTACCCCTCGGGAGGCGCAGCTTTGCCGGGGACAACCTGTTGCGCCCGGGAACGCCTCACGGAGAAGAGGCGAAACAGGAACATCAGGAAGCCGATAATCCCGAAGAACAACACTGTCGCCACTTGCAGCCAGCCCATGAGCGCGGCGGTGTCTCTGCCGGCTCCCGCTACGAAGCCCAGAGGAGTCCGGAACGCCCAAACCGTCCACTCCCGGACGCCGAAGCCCCCCGGGGTGACCGGTATCATCAAAACCAGAGTCAGGGCGGGAACAATAATCATGTAATTATAGAGGTAATAGAGAGGGTTGGTGCGGAGATGGAGCGAGGAACCCATCGCCAGTCCGATGAGAAGCCAGTGGGCGATGACGTTGAGCTGAAGAACCCCTGCCCATAGCAGGTTTTTGTATATTGGACGGCGGTTTGACCGATAGACCGTCACGGCTGCGTGGAGGGATAAGACGATCTTTCGCAGTTTGCCAAACAATGGAGCGGGACGATCGAGAATGGCGGCAATCCGCTTCGCCGTACGCGGATGAAGCAGGACAAAGAGAACTGCGACCAGACCGAGAAAGACCGCCGCGCAGATGCCAACGCCGGCGCCAACGCTCCAGAAGGCGGCAGCCGAAAGGCGAGTCGGCCCCGTTAGCAGAAGGAGCATTCCCACAGCCGCCAGAATCATTATCGCGGCGACACCGGTAAGCCGCTCGATGAAGACCACCGAGACCGCCTCAGCTCCTTTCTTGCTTTTGACCCCGCTATCGTACACGCGGTAGATGTCACCCCCCACGGTCCCCAATAGAATCGTGTTGAAGAACGTGGCGATAACGTAAGACTTGATGAGCTGACAAAGAGATGGGCGGAGCCCCTGTGCCAGGAGAAGGATGCGCCAGCGATGGGCGCTGAAAACATAGCCCACAATGTGAAGAGACGCCGCAGCAGCCAACCACCACCAGATAACCCCGCGAAGACTCTCCGCGAAATCCTGGTATCGCGTTTTGCGAAGCAGAAGGAACAGGAGAAGTGCGGCAACGGCTGATTTGATGAGGAAAATCAGAGCGTGTCGTGCCGCGGGTTTCTTCTGAGGCGACATCGCGATTCCCTCAGGGGGTCGGGTGAGCTCGTGCAGAAGCGAGGGGCTACCCCGCAACTTTCGTATTGACATAGTGGAGCAAAATCTACATGCTAATCTTCGCGAAGTCAAAAACAAATTGTCCGCCGTGCGTAGCGGAGTAATGCGTCGTCGCCCTGGCCGTTCACGTCAACGCCGAGTCGAGGCGCGCTCAGCGCGATAGGCCCAGTCTGACGCGCGAGCGCGGGCGGGCGGGCAGGCCCCACCCATACCCCCCGCCCACGTTCCACTAAGATGCCTGACAGGAGAGATTTCCTATCGTACTCAGATGGTCAAAATAGCGCTTGTTTGTCTTGAGGTCGGACAGAGGTTTGACGCCCTGGGTTCTCAGCACGGTCTGATGTCCATTTCTACGGTGCTGAAAAGCAACGGCTTCCGGGACGTCCGCCTCTTCCACTTTGTGAGGAAGGTTGACTTTCACCAGTGGCGACAGAAACTGCTTGAGTATGAGCCGGCAGTGATCGGATTTTACCTGCCAAGCTGCCAGGTTGACTTAGTCAAGAAGCTGATCGCGGAAATTCCGTATCGGGGGGCGTTCACGGTCTGCGGGGGACCTCATCCCACCTGTTTTCCTGAATCGTTGGAAGAAATTCCCGGCCTCGACGCTGTCTGTGTGGGGGAAGGCGAATACGCAATGCTCAACCTTGTCCGGACACTCGAGAAGGGCAGAGACCCCACGCAAATCGAAGGGCTGTGGGTACGACGGGCTGCCAGCCCGTCCCACGGCAAAATCGTTCGGAATCCCCCGAGGCCCTTCATCGAGAACCTCGACGAACTGCCTTACGCAGACCGCAGCCTCTTCGATACCCAGCACAGCATTGACGCATACGGACTGTCCCAGATTCGGGTGCTGGCGTCGCGGGGCTGCCCATACCGCTGCACCTACTGTTACAACTACAAGCTCGGCGAGGCGCAGCCCGGGCGATACGTCCGGTTCCGTTCGACGGACCACCTTATGGGCGAGTTGAAGATGCTCAAATCGAGCTTTCGTTTCAGCGAGGTGTTTTTTGACGACGACGTGTTCATGATGGACAAAAAGCGGCTTGCTGAGTTCGCGGAGAGGTATCCGCAGGAGATCGGTCTGCCTTTTGTCTGTTCGGTAAGAGTGGAAGTGTGTGACCGCCCCACCGTGGGATTGCTGAAGAAGGCCGGGGCACGGAGGATTGACATCGGCGTGGAGAGCGGAAACGAGGGGCTGCGGCGAAAGGTCCTGCGGCGTCCCATGTCAGACCGCAGAATTCTCGAGACGGCCCTCGCCGCGAGGGAGGTCGGCCTTCAGGTGAAGACTCTCAATATGGTCGGCCTACCCGGCGAGACGCTGGAAACTCACATGGATACCGTGCGACTCAACCGGCAGATCCGCCCAACGATCGTGGGTTTGTCGGTGTTCACTCCGTTTCCCGGGACCGACTTGTACGACATCTGCGTGAAAGAAGGATACCTGCCTGCGCAGAAGAAGATTCCTTATAACGTCTCGTACCACAAGTGTATCCTGCAAATGCCGAAGTTTACCGCCCGCCAGATTCATCGGTGCTACAACCTCTTCGGCATACGCGTGTTCTGGAAGCAAAGCAAGATCAAAGCCCTCGGATACACCATTCTCTATTCCGACATCGGGAAATTCCTGCTGAACCGATTCTCCCGGTGGAAGAGCTTGGCCCGTTCGATTCTCAAAGGCTTTTGACTCACTCATTCGGTGAGGTATTCTCGGATGAATCCGCTCGTCGAGAAGCCCGGCTAAAGCCGGCTGCCGACGACAAGCCCCGCGACTATGATACCACCGCCTGAAGACAGTGGCTAAAGGAGTATGCCGGCTGAAGCCCGGCAGGACGTGACAGTGTCCAAAGTGGGTCATCGTGGTCCGTGCGGGCATCACTCCGCATGCCACGTCGGCTCGGCGAGGGCAAGGATAGGGGAGCCGAAAAGGCGAGTCGCCCCCACCTTCGCGATGAGTTGCTCGGAACGCTCCGTAAAGTCAGGTCTTCGCAGCGCACGATGCAGCGCCATCGGGATGAAGAACTCGGGTCGCGTCGCAGAGATCTCGAAGCTGTTCTCCCGGAAGGCGCCGGAAATCTGCTGCCGCGTGAAGCAGAGGAACGGGCGGGTGTTTCGCTCGACCATCTTCTTCAGCCTGAACAGGAGCGGGACGGCGAGGTTGAAGCTGAATAAGGGCGGATAGTCAATCAGAACGGCCTGTCTTGCGACCCGTGTCAGTTCGTGCAGAAGCTGTTTCCACGGCGTCACGTGCGAGATCAACCGAAGCGAGACGACGACATCAAAGCTCTGTGCCGGAAACGGCAGGTTGAGCAAGTCGCCCAGAAAGAATGGGATGTTGAGCGAGCGCTCGCGCGCCAGGAGCGACAAGCGCTCATTGCACGAGACGCTGCTCCCCACAACGGTCACGTCATAACCTGCCTCCTTTAGAGGAATGGCAATCTGGGCGTGCCCTCCTCCCACATCGAGGACGCGACAGCCTGCCCAGGGGCGGAGGAGCTCCAGGCATAGCTCCTCCTGCACGCGAAGGAAGTATTCCCCCACGGGCCCACGGAACCGGCGAGCATAGTCCTCGGACGAGGTTTCTATGTCCGGAGTTTCCCGATGGGTTCGCAATGCTCTCTGTCCGCGTTTCATGGATTTTCCTTGACCGGCACGATGTTTTTGCGCCCCACGATAACAGAGCGAGAAGCCATTCGCAAGCCGCTTGCAGGCAGAGAAGGGAGAACGGGTGTGGGTGTATGTCAGAGGTTCTATTCCGCCCTTACAGGGCTGGTAGGGAAAGGGGCGGTGTTACCCAGGGCGTTGCCCTGGGCTATGTTATTGCGCCCCGTTGGGGCTTAGCCCGTTTTCACACAGAGGCTCTGAAGCTGCGTAATGGCAGTCTGTCACGCAATGGCAGCCACACCCTCGAAGGACAACCTTTTGACTTCCGAATCGCCAAAATTGTATCGTATGGCGGCTCCAAGGTGGGAACCCGGAGTCGAAAATCTCATTTTTTCCCCGGACTGAGAAGATTCATGTGTGGAATTGCCGGACTCATCACAGATAAGGACACACGTCTCGACGCCGTGAAGCGGATGGCGGCGGTCATGGCTCACCGCGGCCCCGACGAGGAGGGATTCTGGTCCGAGGGTAACATTGCCCTCGGGCAAAGGCGCCTGAGCATCATTGACATCGCCTCCGGTCACCAGCCGATGACCAACGAGGACGGCTCGATTGCCCTCGTCTGTAACGGTGAAATCTACAACTCGCCCTCCCTGCGGGAGGACTTGATTCGGAGCGGACACGCCTTCAAAACACGCACGGATGTGGAGGTTATTCTCCATCTCTATGAGGACGTTGGGACGGAGTGCGTGAAGAAGCTGAGAGGGATGTTTGGCTTCGCTCTGTGGGACAGTAAAGCAAAGACGTTGATGCTCGCGCGAGACCATCTCGGACAGAAGCCGGTCTTCTTCCATCACAGTGATAGAGGTTTCGCGTTCGCTTCCGAGGTGAAGGGCGTCTTAGAGAGCGGTCTTGTCGAGCGGCAGATTGACCTGGAGGCGCTCTGGCACTACATGTCCCTGCGGTTTATCCCGGACCGCATGACGCTCTTCGCGGGCGTACAGAAATTGCCCGCCGCCAGCTATCTGCTGTATCGAAATGGCAAGGTGAATGTTGAGCGGTACTGGTCTCTCGATTACCGGGAGAAACTGCCACTGGGCGAACGCGAGATCGAGGAACAGCTCAACAACCTCCTCGTCGAGACTGTGAAACTGCACCTGCTGAGCGACGTGCGCGTGGGGGCATTCCTTAGCGGTGGCATTGATTCCAGCACCATCGCGGCCATCATGGCGAAGGTCTCGGACTCGCCCATACCGACGTTCTCCATCGGTGTCCGGGAGAGCGGTTTTAACGAGTTGCCCTATGCCCGCCAGGTCGCCCGCAGATACGGGGCGGAGCATCACGAGTGGGTTGTGAGCGCCGACATCGTGCACCTGATTCCGAAGATGGTCTGGCACATGGACGAGCCGTCGGACCCGTTTGGCGTGGGAGTGTTCCTCGTCTCACAGCTAACCCGCCAGCACGTCAAAGTGGCGCTTGGCGGAGACGGCGGCGACGAGCTTTTCGCAGGCTACGACCGCTTCTTAGGAAACCGTCTGGCGGACTACTACTGCGTGCTGCCGGAGTGGTTTCGCAGAGGCGTCATGAGGCGGCTGGCGAAGGCGGTGCCGGACTCCTACGGGTACAAGAGCCTCGCCCAGAAGCTCCGCTGGATGAACGATATGTCCTTCATGTCCAGCGGGAGACGGTACGCGGAGAGCATGAGTTTTCTCCGCTTCACAAATGACGCGAAAAACCGCCTCTTCACGGAGAAGGCGAGAGCGGTGGCCGGGCACCCGGATTCCACGGAGAAAATCCTAACGTTCTTCGACGCCGATTGTGTCTCGGAGTTGGTGGACCGGATGCTTTATACGGACGTGATGACGCGGTTGCCCGACCATTTGCTCGTTATCCTCGACCGAATGGCGATGGCGCACGGTCTGGAGGGGCGGTCGCCTTATGTGGACTACAAGGTCGTCGAATTTGCTGCCTCGATCCCTGCACAACTCAAGCTGAAAGGGCGCAAACTGAAATACATTCTCCGTCGCGTCGCGTCGCGCTATTTGCCGCCCGAATTGATTGGCCGCCGGAAGCAGGGATTCGGATTTCCGTTGGCGGAATGGATGCGCAACGAGCTTTCGGGTTTCATTCGCAGCCTGATGAAGGAGTCGCGATTTGTCGAGTTGGGGATATTTAACGGAGAGGAGGTTCGTTCCATCCTCGACGAGCATATTGGCGGAAAACGAGACCACAACTTCCGCATCTGGATACTCATCAACCTCGAATTTTGGTATCGTCTATTCTTTGAGGGACAGTCCATCGAGAACCTGCGAGGATTGACTGACCGACTGCTAAGCGCACGATCGAGCTGAAAGGAGGCGAGTACGTGGAGAAACGCGCTTCTCCATCGCAACAACACAAAGCACTCCCGAAAATCATGGACGAGGAGAGGTCCGTGATCGCGCGCTATCAAGAAATCGCGCTGGGTCGTGAGGGATGGTTTTTCCTTTTGAGATACGAACTGACGATGTTGTTGTGCAAGGGGCTGAGCGGGGCCGCGGGGCTGTGGCTGCGGAAGAAACTCTATCCGAAACTTCTCGGGAAAGTCGGCCGCGGAGTGGTCTTTGGACAGGACATCTCGCTGCGCCATCCGGGGCGAATTGAGATCGGCGATTGCAGTGTCGTGGATGACGGCTGTGTCCTGGATGCTCGCTCCGAGGAAGCAACCGGCATATCTATTGGCAGCCACACCATTCTCGCGAGGGATACGATTATCGCCTGCAAAGGTGGAAAAGCGCGGATTGGTAACCATGTGGGCATCGGAGCCCACACCACCATTCATTGTTGTACTGGCAACCGGGTCGAGATTGGCAACAAGGTTCTCATTGGCCCCTATTGTTACATTGTCGGCGCCGGATTGTACAGGATGGAGCGAACGGATGTGCCAATTCTGGAACAGGGGCTTGACTTGCGCGGCGGGGTGACCGTCGGCGATAATGTGTGGCTCGGGGCGCATTCAACGATTCTCGATGGCGTGACGATAGGCAATGACGCCGCGGTCGGAGCAGGGGCGGTCGTCACGAAGGACGTTCCGCCTTTCGCCATAGTCGCTGGCATTCCCGCGAGAATTGTCAGGAACAGGAAGGATTCTTTGACAGGATTACAGGATGTACAGGATTGCAGGATATAGAGGATTGCAGGCTGCAATCCCGTGCTCCTTCGAACTACCTCTTTATCCTGTTATCGTGTCCACCCCCCTACCGCGCGGGTATGGAGGATGATGTTGCGTATGCGGCCGATGACGGAAGCCATGCTCAGAGAGAAGTTCTTTGCGGCCACCGACTATGCCACCATCCCCGGCGGCCGAAAGAAGTTAAAGTATCTTCTCTCCGTCCTTCAGCGGTTGAAGGTTACTCGTCCGCACGTGAAAGTGCTGGACGTGGGTTGCGGAAATGGCGCCATAACATTTGCCGTGGCTTCTGTAGGCTGCGAGGTGGTCGGAGTGGACGTCAGCGAGTCCTCGATTGAACACGCGCGCGAATCCAACCGATTCGTGAATGCGCGCTTTGAAGCTGTTCCTGGGGATGAGTTTGACCTCGAGGACACGTACGATTTGATCATCTGCTCGGAAGTGTTGGAGCATTTGTACAGGCCGGAGCGGTTGTTGAAGACGATGGTGCGGCATCTGAAGGACGATGGCTTCCTGTTCATCACCATCCCGAATGGCTACGGACCGAGAGAGATTCTCGGTAGAACGGAGAAGTTTTTGCGAGAGAGACTCAATCTGGGAAAGCTGATTGACGAGGCTCGCTCGAAAGTAAAAATGCTGGACGCCGCGACGAAGTGCGCCGTCCACACCTCCAACCCTGACCAGGACCACGTCCAGAAGTTCACGATGAAAGAACTGACAGGGCTGCTGCGACGCGCAGGTCTCTCGGCTGTCGAGAGAGTAAACTCTATCTTCATTTTCAGCGTGCTGCTCAGGACGAAACACGGCAGCGTGGACGACCTGGACGGGCGAATCGCCGACTATCTGCCGCACTTCATGGCGAGCGGTTGGTATCTGCTGTGCCGGAAGAGGGCACATGGGGCGTGAGCCGCCTGTCAACGTGTCGGACGGGTCGGACGGGTCAGACGGCTCGGACGCTTCGGACGCGTCGGACGATAGACCAAGACCCCTGGTTGTCTGTTTGCGGCTTCGGCCCTTTATTGAGTGGAAGGGACAATGAGGAATTGCGATGGCTGAAAGGCATGTGAGGTTCTCTGCTGGCTTATTGCTCATCGTTCTGGGAATCGCTCTATCAGTCTGGATTTGCTGGCCGCTGCCGAAGTATGTGACTTCGGCGATTCCGTACACGTTCTCCGCCAAGCCGGACGAACGAGTGGCGGGCATGATTCAGGGTGACCACCTCCAGTACCTGTATCATCTGAATCTCTTGCGAGCCGCTGTTGAGGGGCAAATCCGTCCTTTCCGCGACCCGAACCAGTTCTCCGGCCCCTATCATTGGAACACGCCATACGTCTATTTCCCCTTCGCGTTTCTCTACCTGCCGTTTTCGTACATAAGTCCTGCACTCGGGTACAACGTGCTTGTGCTGCTGTCTTTCGTGGCGACGATGATCGCGGGATACGGGCTGGCCAAAGCCTGGGGCGCGAGCCCTGCAAGCGCGATATGCGCCGGAATTGTTCTGACGCTTTTTCCTTACCGACTGAATTCTCTGTTCGGCGGACATGCCGCAGGGTCCTCGTTCTTCCTGTTTCCGATGGCGTGGTGGGGGCTGGAGAAGAACTGGCAGACCCGCCGTGCCAGATGGGGGATTCTCGCTGGCTTGAGCTTCATGGTCATGAGCCTCCAGGACATTCATTTTCTGTTCTTCTTCTGCCTGCTGCTTCCTTTCTGGGCGGTCTGGAAGCTGTTCGAGGAGAAGGCATTTCTCGTTCCGGAGGCCACGCGTGGCGAACGATTATCTCTCAAGTCTCTGCTGACGTGGCAGGGCATCGCCGCAGCAACACTGCTCGCCGCGAGTTCCCATTACCACCAGGTACGAATGAGAACTGTACCGCTTCTCAGCCCGGCTTTTTTTGGCTTGCTGATTTTCTTCATCCTGGCGGTGGTCGTCGTGAACGGGTTGGCTGGGGCAATTCTGCGGTGGCTGGGGCTGACCGATTCTCGATTCCGCAGGCGTTGGCTTTCCTGGCCGTGGGCGGCGTTCGGGGTGATGGTCGCCTATTTTGCAGTTGGCTTCGTCAACAAACCGGGCTTCGGCTCAAAAATCGTGCTCGCCGCCGTCGCCCTATTCGGCCTGTGCCATCTGGGCTTTCTTGTCAGGGCGATTCAGAAAGGGAAGGATGCAGGCGAGACGCCTGCGCTACAAAGGAAGTTGTCCCCCGGCAAAATCCGCATTCCCTGGGGACGAGTCCTGCGCCTGTGGCCCTCTGCGGCTGGACTTGCGCTTGCCCTCCTCTATCCCGTGTACCTGAAATTCTTTGTCTTCGCGAAAACCGCAGTGGCCGGCGGACGCACCACGTTCGAGGTGGCTCTCTTCTCCATTCCCTGGCGTGATTTCTTTGTCCGTGCCGCGGAGGGAGGCAAATATATCGGGTGGGGCTTCGCGGGTCTCATCCTCGTGGGGCTTGTCGCGATGGCGTTATTCAGGAAGAAGTCTCAATCCGACGAAGAGCGTCGCCCACACCTTCTCATAAGCCTCGCAATCGCCCTACTGGGGATGATCCTCGCGTGCGGCGTTCTTTTGGGACACGTGTTCCCCCTCTACAACGTGCTGTACCGTTTCGTGCCATTCCTGAGCTTCATCCGCTCCACGAGCAAGTACCTGATTCTCACTGCGACGGGCGGGGCAGTGGCGCTTTCGCTAATTCTGACCTCTCTTGGTCGCACGGGGCGCCGCGGCGCAATCGGGAAATCGCTTCCTGTCCTGGCGGCGATTGTTCTGATTCTGGATTACGGGCTGATTTCAATGACTGGCGTGAGCGTTCTCACTCGTCAAAGCGCCATTTACGAGCACGTGAAGACCCAGGGGAAGAGAACTCGCCTTCTGGAACTCCCTATCTGGCCGGGGGACAGCGGTTTTTCATCACCCTATCTGTATGCCACCATGTTGACGGGTGTTCCCACAATCAACGGCTATTCCCCTATGGCGCCGGCCGGCTACAAGGAGAACATCGCCAACCTGCTCGATCCTGTAAACCTCGGCGTCTTCGGGCAGAAGGAGTTCAATCTGCTGAGAGAGCTGAACGTTCGTTTTGTCACTTTTCACGAGGAGCTATTTCCCCGGCAGGTCTCTGCTCTGCCCGCCACGCACTCTCTCAAGAAGCTGCTCATGAATCCGAACCTCGAGCACGTTCGTTCCGAGGACAGAACTCACCTTTTCCGGATCGTAACAGGCGCATTTCAGGACGTCTCCGCCTCGCCCTTTATGGAACTCTCCTCCATGTCGTTCTATGCACCGTACGACATTCTGAAGCACGAGGTTGGGGAGGGGCGAGAAGACAGCGAGGCGTCAACCGGCAATGCGTGGCATTCCGACGGGAGAAGGGGCTTTCTGTTCTACGGACCGTTCCTGATGTTGCCGCCGGGGGAGTACATGGCTCTGTTCCGAGTGAGAGTCCAGGCTCCTCCCGGGGCGAAGGAAGTCGGTTACCTCGACGTCTATACCGCCGAAGGAAGTGAGAAACTGACGCACTACCCTCTGAGACCCGATGAGTGGCCCATCCCTTACGCCTATCGTCTCGTCAAGATTCCCTTCCGTGTAACACAACCTTATCCCGTTCAGACTCGCGGCTATTTCGATGGACCGAAGGACGCGACGGTCGCTCTCGACTTCGTGATGATTCAGCCACTGGGCTTGGAGGAGGACATCCGCCTCGAGGCGGAGGACTTTTTCTCAAAGGTCGGTCGGGTGGCGAGGGATGACAAAGCCACGCAAGGAATATGCCTGGAGACGAGCGGGTCGTCGCCCGACGGAGAGCCGGTTTTGGAGGAAGCTTTTGTGTACCTCGCTGCAGGACGATACCAAGTGCAGTGTGTTGCCAGAGGCGCCGGAGAGACAATTGCCACGTTGCGCCTGAGAAGAGTCGGGAGGAGTTCGAGTTGGCGGGATTTCGATATTCGCGGGGGCGAATCGGAGGAGGCGTTCGAGACAAGCACCGGCGCCTTGAATCTGGCGGCGGGCGGGGTGTACGGCATCTCACTCTGGCCCGCCAGGGGAAACCTCAAGGCAGTGGACCATATCTCTTTCTCGCTCGATTCAGCGCCGTAGAGGATGCGACTGCGCCTATCGTTGTGAGCCACGAATGAACCATGCAGAAACCCAAGATAAGGACGTCCGGGCGCCTTGCGCGCAAGCACCACAGCTCCACCCGGCGGCAAAGATGGGGCGTCTAACCGAGGCGATAGCCGTTTTTTGCCTTTTCGCAATTTTGGTGTGTGCTTTCACCTCACCGCTCATTGGTGGGCTTTCCCATCTTCTGCCGCCGCACTGGGACCCGCGCTTAATGGCGTGGGACATGGCTTCCACCGCAAGGCGGCTCTTCTCCGACCCATCACTTCTCTTCCACGGCAACGATTTCTACCCGTATGGGACGACCAAGGCTTTCTTGGAACCCCTGCTGGTTCCGGCTCTTTTCAATATGCCGATTTTCCTTCTGACGGGGAATCCGGTCCTCTCGTATAACATCACGCTTCTTGTTCTGTGGAGTCTTTCCGGTCTGACAATGTACCTGTGCGCGCGTGAGATTTTGGGGCATCGGGGGGGAGCTCTTCTGGCCGCGGCCATCTGGACGCTCAGCCCTTACCGCACCGATTATTATCTCGAGTTCAACATGCAGATGTCTTTTGCAGTTCCCCTCGTCGTCCTGTACTGGTATCGCTTCCTCCGAACGCAGAGACTCAGGGACGCGGCGCTGACCTTTCTCTTTCTGAGCATCCAGAGTTTGTCGTGCTGGTACTACGCGATTATGGTTTCTCTTTACGCGATTGTCTTCTCGGCCTGCTACGTTCTCCTGAAGCCGCGGGGCTGGAAAGTGAAGAAGCTCCTGGAAGTCATTCCGATTATCATGCTTTTCTGCGTTGTGCTCCTTCCCTTCGCCTGGCCTTATTTTCAAGTGAGAAAGGAACTCGGCATGGTCGGAGGAAGCCTGGCGGAGGCGAATGTATATTCCGCGGATGTCCTTACGTACCTCGAGAGCCGCCCGATCCGCTGGTACCACTTTTCTCCAACCTATCATCACGCTGAAACAAGCATCTTCCCCGGGTTCATCGCGCTACTGTTCCTTGTTCTAAGCTGCGGCTGCTTTTTCAGGCGGGAAGCGAGGTTCGACGGAAACAAAACCGCACGAATCCCTCGGCTTGTTGCGGCTGGCGGACTGCTGTTTACTTTGCTTAACCTTGCGCTGCGTGTGGGGATTTCGCCGGACGCAGCCAGGTTCCTTCCCATGATGCGCTTCTTCCAGGCGTCGTGTTGGGCGCTGGGTTTTTGTCTGTTGCTTTTCCTGCTGCGCGGCCGCAGCCAGAGCAAATCGAACGCTCCCGAAAGGGCCCTTTTGGACAAGGACATTTTGGCCACATTCCTGTTCGCATCCTTCGTTATGTTTCTTTTGTCGCTGGGGCCCACGGTGCACGCCAGGCGGCAGGTTATCGGCCACGGCCTGTACTACTCACTGTACGGCATATTTTTCCCTCTTCACGCGGTACGCGTAGCCGCCCGGTTTGGCTCGCTTGTATTGTTTTCTGTTGGTATCCTGTCCGGTCTTGGCGTCAAGTGGCTGCATTCGGTTGTCGCCCGGCGTTGGAGGCCAATCGCCATCCTCTGGTGCCTCCCTTTTCTTCTCGCGGCCCTGGAATATTCTCCAAACCCATTGAGGTATGAAGAGTTCCGTTGGAACGAGCGACCTGCCGTTTATGATTTCATCGCATCCGACCCGGAGGACTTCGTCGTTGCCGAATGGCCGCTCGGCGAGAGAGAAAAAGACGGGGACTTTCTGTTATGGTCTATCGCCCACAACAAGAAAGTCTTAGGAAACCCTTGCCGCTGGGTAAGAATGATGCTGCCTCGGACCGAAGAGATCGCCAGAGCACTGGGAGGGCTGACGAGTCCCGACACCGCCGCGGAGTCCATGACGGAACTCAGGGGGATTCACCCGACGAAGTACCTCATTGTGCACAGAGAGGTTCTGGGGGGAAGAATGTGGCTGCCCTGGGAAAGATTGCTCGAGAATCTCCCCGAAGGCTTAGCCTTTCTCCGCGCGTACGACAATCAGGATTACCTTTTCGAGATATGCCCGATTGTCGAAAGGGGAAAGGAGTTCTCCAGAGAGTTCTCTTTCGAGTACGTTCTGGAACACAGCGCCGCCAGATTCAGGCTGCGGGACGGATCCGATTCACCCGGGGGCCATCCCATGAAGATTTACTTTAACGATAGATTGCTTTGTGGCGACAGGCTGTCAGGTGACTGGAAGAAGTACGAGTTCAAACTGCCCCGGCCCTATCGTAAGGTCGCTCCTAACATGATACGCATCGTGTCTGTCCCCGAAGACGGCAACAAAAGCGAAATGGAGTTCGACGGCTTTTCTCTTTCGAGAGATTGAAAGACCTGTCCCGCGACACTCCCGCCAACACGTCAGGGCCGCGAAGGTCAAGGACAACAGCCGAATCTGCTGCCCACCCCCATCAGAGGTACCCCTGTTGGTTATACCATTTCGCCGTGAGAGCGAGTCCTGTGGGGAGGTCCACCTTCGGGTCGTAGCCCAGCTCACGTTTCGCTTTCGAAATATCAAATGCCCGGTTCTGTCGAAACCAATCCACTCGGCGGCGGAATATCGGCGGCTCGAAGGGAAGGGGCTTGTAAAGCATCTCAACGCAGAACGCGACCGTATATACCGGCCAAAATGGGAAATGCCGGATTTTCACGTCCACATCGAGCACCTTCGCGATTCTTAGAACCAGCTCCTTGATCGGAACGTAGCGTTCATCCGCGATAAGATAAACCTGCCCCTTCGCCTCGTCCTTTTCCAAGGCCAGCTCGAGTGCATCAATGAGGTTGTCAATGTAGAGAGGGTGGTAACAGGCTGTGCCATCGCCGAGGAAAGTGAACTTGCCGGACTGGACTCGCCTGAACAGCATGTAAAAACGTTCGGGGTCGCCGGGTCCGTAAATCGCCGCCGGTCTGACGATCGAGACCCACATCCCCTTTTCGATGAACTCCCGCGCGACGACCTCTCCTTCGTACTTTGTGTACTGGTAGTAATCTTCCGGGGTGATGGGCGCATCCTCTGCCGCCGGCGGGTTCTCGACGTCGCCGTGAACGCCGCACGTGCTGCAATAGAGGAATCGTTCCACGCCGTGCTTGTACGCTGCTTCAAGAAGATGCCGCGTCGAATTGACGTTGATGTCCCGGTACGCTTTTTTTCCGAGGTTCACTTTGCGAAACGCCGCCGCCAGATGATAGACCCGCCGGCAGCCGCGAGTCAGTTGGTCCATCAGGTCTTTCTCCGTAACACTCGCGATAACAACCTCGGCGCCTTTCTGGACCAATTCGTCGTAGAACAACCCTTTCTGGTTGTCCACCGCAATAACCTGGTGACCCTTCTCCAGAAGCCTCCGCACCAGGTGCGTTCCTGTAAAGCCAGTGCCTCCTGTGACCAGAATTTTCATGCTATCTGTCTCATCCTGCGTTTTGATGTAGCGGCTGACGCTTATGACAGCATGGAGGGGGCTTCCGTGTCAACCTGAAGGTTCAGGTGGGTGCGGCTCTGCACGAGGGGGTATGGATGAATCCCCTCATCGAGAAGCCAGGCTGAAGCCTGCTCAGCAGGAACCCGCCGCATCGGAGTCCCACGGGCTGAAGCCCGTGGCTAAAGCGAGGGCGCCGGCTAAAGCCCGGCGCGGAGGAATTAGGTGTGAAGCCATGGAAGTGGCACGGGCTTCCAGCCCGTCAATCATGGGCAAGATGCCCATGCCACCTCATCGGAAGGGCCGAGAGATGCGCTTCGGGGGTGCCGGCATGAACCACTGAAA